>NZ_JAUBPI010000014.1:25110-66862 GCF_036700645.1 Microcoleus sp. S36b_A4
CGCAACCGCCCGGAAGGTTACACTTTGCGGTATCAGGCCGTAACTTGGAGTGGCATGAGTGGCGGCCCAGTTTTTGACTCCGAAGCGCGAGTCATCGGTTTACACGGACAAGGGGAATTTGGTTTCGCGCAAACGAGTTCCGGCGAAGTCGCCCCGATTAAAACCGGATTTAATGCAGCAGTTCCCATCAATACATTTATCGCGAAGCTAGTGGCGGCGGGAATAAACAAATCCGAGTTGAAAGTAGACAATACTCCCGCAACCAGCGGCCCGGTATCCACCGCCAATCCGCAAGACGCCCAAGCGTATTATTTTCGAGGACTTTCGCTGTTAGATCAAGGAGATGCTTGGGAGGCGATCGCCGATTTCAACAGAGCACTCGCTTTCAAGCCCAAATACACCCCTGAATTGTATTTTAATATCGGCAATGCCCGCACTTTCATCGCCAGCCTCGAAACAACCCGCGGGCCCAGGCCTATTAGCGCTATTAGCGCTATTAGCGCTATTGAAGCATACACGCGGGCGATCCAAGCCAATCCCGGTTTTGCCGACGCTTACTACAACCGAGCTTTAGCTTACCTGGACAACAAAGACCAACCCCAAGCAATTGCCGACTTTCAAAAAGCAGCAGAACTTTACAAGCAAGGCGGCAGAACCAGCGCCTATCAAGACGCGCTCAACAGAATCAAACAATTTCAGTAAAATGAGAAGTTAATAATTAAAAATTAAAAATGAGTAATCCCATGGCTTTGCTTAATCCGGGTATGAAAAAAATCACTTAAAAATCCTGAAGTTTTGTGAATATTGGTTTCTATGACCTGCATATTTAGCCTTTCATACCTTAAATCAGCAACGCCGCATTTTCAAACGCATTGCGAAACAGCTCTTCACTGTTTCGTAAAGCCGCCTCAATTTGTTTGCGTTCGTTTTCAGCCCGCTTGCGCTCCTTGATCTCCTTCTTTAATGCTTGATTTGCCACAATAAGTTGAGCTGGACTAGGTAAAGCTAAGGCTGATGGAATTAACAAGACTAGCTCAGATTCAGTATATATAGAAATCAGAGCAGTAATAGCTTTAAGTCCCCCCGAAAGCCAATAAGTAGGAAACCAAAGCGTCCAAATTTCCATAATATGAGTTGTACCACAGGCAATTATGAAGGCGCCAAACAGAAAAAATACTTTCTGAAATGGAGTATCTTGGCGCTGTCGCACAAAATAGATTAGCATGATGGGGATGGAATAGTAAGCGAGCGCGATTAAACCATCGGATAAAATATGTAATCCTACTAAGTTTGTTTGCCAGAGATAGCAGTGACCATGAGGAATGAATCCTCCACTTTCAAAAAATTGTGTAATCATATCTAACCTGCATTATTCATGAGTGCTGAAGTGCTGATCGATTGAGTTCTGCCATTGCCCGCTTCATAGTCTAAGTCTTACCGGGAAAACCACTTGTGAGTAGAGAGATGTCAAGTGGCCAACCTAGCAGCACGAGACATCCGATTGCAATGACGAGTAGACTTGCCCTTTCAGAAATGTGCTTGTTCATACAGCAGATTGCGTTGAAAAAATGTTTTCCTAATGTTAACCGAAACGAAGAAGGGCAACTACGGAGGGATTATCCCTACCTCAACAAGTCAGATTTTGTAGGGGCTGTGGCAGCGTGCCATTCCTCGAACTCTGCGATCGCAGGATTTCTTCCTGCGTAAAGTGAGTTTATAACCTAATAATTCAACTATACTCTTATTCATAGGCTTGTAGTCCTCTGGCAAGAAACTATGGAAAGGAGTAGGATTCTCGATAGAACTAGCGATAGAGTGAGCGATCCAGCTACCAACTACCGCGGCAATATTTTAATTGTTGACGATCTGCCTGACAACCTGCGTCTTCTGAGCCGTAGTTTGAGGAGACATGGTTATAAAGTTCGCTGTGCCACAACAGGTGAAAAGGCGATCCGAGCCGCCCAATCGCCATGGACGGAACTAATTTTACTAGACATTAAATTGCCGGATTTAGATGGCTATGAAGTTTGTAAACAATTAAAATCTAACGAGCAAACCACAAGCATTCCGATAATTTTTTTGAGTGTTCTCAATGAAACTTTCAATAAGGTTCAGGGGCTGGCTGTTGGTGGCGTAGATTATATTGCTAAGCCGTTTCAAATCGAAGAAGTATTAGCTCGTGTCGAAACTCACCTAACCATCCGACGGTTGCAACAAAGCCTCCAAGAGCAGAACTTACGTCTCTTGAGAGAAATGGAAGAACGCCAACGTCTCGAAGCATCCCTCTTTGCCGAAAAAGAACTCGCTCAAGTGACTCTACAATCGATTGGTGATGCAGTTATTACTACCAATGCTCAAGGTAATGTGCGATTTTTCAATCCTATCGCTGAGCAACTGACAGGCTGGAAGGCTTATGAGGCTAAGGGACTCCCCCTGTCTACAGTCTTTGAAATTGTCAATGAAGTAACGCGAAAGCCAGTACAGAATCCGATCAACAAGGCTCTGTTGGAGAAGCGAATTGTGGGCTTAGCTAACCATACTATACTGATTGCGCGCGATGGGACGGAGTATGCCATTGACAACTCAGCAGCACCGATTCGAGACTGCCAAGGTCAAATTATCGGGGCAGTCATCGTCTTTCATGATGTTACCGAAGCGCGCAATTTTGCTCGTCAACTCTCTTGGGAAGCTAGTCACGATGCTCTGACGGGTTTAATCAACCGTCGAGGATTTGAGCAGCGACTAATGGAGGCGATCGCCTCTGTTCAAGATAGCAATCAGCAGCACGCTCTCTGTTATTTAGATTTAGATAAGTTCAAAGTCGTTAACGATACCGCTGGTCATATTGCTGGCGATGAGCTACTGCGCCAAATCACTAGACTTTTACAAAAGGGAGTCCGCGCTAATGACACACTGGCTCGCTTGGGAGGTGATGAATTTGGTCTTTTGCTTACTAAATGTTCCCTCTCTAAAGCCACTCTAATTGCGGAAAACCTCAAAGATATAGTGCATCAGTTTCGGTTTATTTGGGATAGCAAAACCTTTATCATCGGGGTCAGTATTGGAGTTGTTGCCATTAACCAAGACAGCCATGACTTGATGGAGGTTATGGGGGCGGCTGATTCAGCTTGTTATGCTGCCAAAGGCAAAGGTCGCAACTGTGTTCATGTTTATCGTTTAGATGATGGCGAACTAATATAATTAGACAATGTGGTGAGAGGCAGTAGATTTCCAACATCCGCCGTGCGTTAGAAACCAATCGTTTTTGTCTCTACTCTCCAAAGATTCGCTCTATTACCTCGTAACCCATCATTAGAGCATTATGAAATTTTGTTAAGAATGCTTGACCAAAACGGAGAAAGCGTTGCTCCCAATGAGTTTATTCTCACCGCCGAGCGTTATGGCTTGATAACCAAGAGCTATTGTTGTTGCACAAGCGAAACTTTTTGATTAAATTATCCTAATTTATCTGGGCTAAAAGTTTTTAGTAAACACTTGTCTACAATCAATATTTTCGGCGCTAGCAGTCGAGTTTTTTTTTATTCTTCTTGTTCCATTTTATCCCGTTTTCGATGTTGAGGTCGCGGTTTCTAGTGTGAGTTACCGCACTTTTTTAGGTATTCCAATCCTCCGAGTTTTGCGACTTGTTCTCTCCCGTTTTTTTAGGTGATCGCACCCTCTTCCTTCAGAATTACCACGGCGAACCGATCATGGTAAAAGCAGCCCAATAATAAGGATGCGACAAATTTCGATCGCCCCGGGCGGCCAACTCCGACGGCAAAGGCAGAGCTTGATTGTTGCCCGATCGTACCAAATAACCATCTTGCAGCCGCACTTCACCTCGCAACATCGCCAACTGCGCTTGCCGCAAAGCCTCCGCCTTAATCGGCGCTGTACGCAACTGCTGGTAAAACTCAGTCATCAGCCCCAAAGTACCGACATCGCTGACATACCACAAACTCGCCAAAGCCGATTTTACCCCCGCGTGCACCGCCAACCCCGCAAACCCCAACTCAGCTTGTTCGTCTCCCACCGCCGTAGTACACGCACTCAAAACCAACAACTCCACCTGCGGGTTAGATAACTTCAACTGATCCAACTGATTCAACCGCAACTTAGTATCCCAAAACTGAATGTAAGAATTTTGGGCACCCCCAGGTTGAAAATCGCCGTGAGTAGCTAAATGAATAATTTTGTATTGCGATTGATTGCGCTTCTGCTTCAAATTTGCCAAAGTAAAAGCTTCATTGAGAAAAGACGAACCTGGCCAAATCTTGCCCACAATTGTCGATATTTCCAAAGGCACCGCAGGCAAAGGATTTTGATCGTATTTAGCGGGAAAATTCGACGCACCCATCGCTAACACTTCAGAACCCTTAACATCGGCATAGCGAGTATCAGTTAAACTCAAACTCGGAATCAGCCCCAAACTGTACTTTTCTACCAAAAACTGCTTGCCGTCGTAAAGAGCAGCCAAAGGCAAAGTTCGCAAACCGACATCCATAGAAAACACCAAAGTGTCAATCTTGTTAGCCTCCAATTCCGGTTGCAGCGGTGCAATTAACCACTGGTAAAGTTCCTCGGCAGGTTGCTTGTAGTCAGCAGCATTCAATCTCCTGGGAGTTCTGATAGCATTAGTGAATTCTTTAGCAACTTGCAAGACTGTCTCGCGGCTTGCAGGCACACTTTTAAAAACATTTTTGCCGTCTGGCAATAACAACACAAGTTCTAAATGTTTGTCTTTTGCCCATACGTAAAGGATGGCGGGTTTAACCCCAGTCAACTGATTGACGCTGTTGAGAGTATCTCGAATACTTTTCTGCGTAACTGACTTTTCAGTGACAGTCCCCCCAAAGTAACGTTCAAATTCCCGGCCCTGAGTTCTATCCCTTTGCTGCACTGCGTCGATCGGATTTATTTGCGCGATCGAGTTTGATCGAGAAATCTCAGGAACCCTCACATTCCCCATACTTTCTGCTGTCACCGCACTCGCCGGCTTCTGTGGAGTTGTTGCCACACTGGCGTTTTCTGTCGCCACAGGCGTACCCAAATTGCCTTTTAACACCGACGGCGACAGCAGTACCGGGCCCGCAGCAGTCTGGTTAGACTGAGCCTCAACAGGCGCAGCAGCAGGTTCTGGCGAGACATTTGTGGTACTGATCTTTGCCGCAGACGCTGTGGGACCGAGAATCACCTGAGTCACAATTTGTTGAGAATTGTCTGTAGTTTGCAGTTCCACGCTGGTAGTTGGTGCCGGACTCGGCACGATCGCCAGCGGCCCGATCGCAGTTGAGGAGGTGGCAGTGTTCGACTTCGAGTTTCCAGCCCCAACAGTCGCCACCGTGCAGGTTCCCGACGAGCAAGTGCTTTGCAGCAACGTCTGTGAACCCGATTGAGCCAGCCCGTCTGTAGAAATGCTGACCTGGGCGCGCTCAGCATTAGTTCCTGTTCCCGCAGCCCGAAACGCTCCCCCAGCCTCGATTGCCACATCGCCGCCCGTATTGCCACGAGCTTTGATCGAAACAACTTCAACATCTTTCTGTCCAATAATTTGGCTCGAACCGGCACTTCCCGATTGCGAACTCGAGTTGATCACCCCTGTAACGATCCGGCCCGGCGCCGCAATCGAAATATCTCCCCCGCTTCTGGCACCAAAAGCATCGATGTTGCCAGTTTCTACCGCACCGGCGCTGCGAATATTGATAGGGCCCGCCACCCCGGAAGTTGAGCGAGATGAAACCGTACCAGCAGTCAACTTGCCTTGGGTGCTATTGATGTTAATCCCCGCAATCGAGGTAACGTCTCCGACGGCTACAGTACCGCCCATCAGAGAGATCGTGGCGTTATCAGTGCCGACGATCGCACCCGTTCCCACGATCGCGCCTGCGCCATTGGGCGATCGGATCGTCGTCGGATCTTGAAATGTCAACGCCAGTGGCGTTGAATTTGGCGTTGAATCTGGCGTTGGAGAACCAATCGAGATCGCACCGCTACCGTCAGCGCGCCCGATCGTGATCGAAGCAAACCCATTCCGAAAAGTGTTCAATTCAGCAGCAGTCAAGTTCAGAGCTTCTGTATCGCCAGAACCTTGAATTATAATATTTTGACTAGGATCAGCCGGTTGCAGCACCAGATTGCCGTTGCTGGCGATCGAATTTTTGTCACCCGTCAAGTCAATTTCGTTGCCGGTTAAAGTAATATTTCCCGGTGTTTTCGAGCCACCAGCTTCGATCGCCCCGGCAGTGACTCCATTGCGCCCCGTCAGCGTTACCTTCCCCGCGCGATCGCCCCTCGTGTCGATCGCCCCTGCAGTCACCGTACCCTGTGCGGTAACGCTAACATCTCCCGCCGAATTGCCTATATCTTCGGAAGGATTGACAGAAGTGTTGATGGTGCGGGCAGTTCCAGTAAGTAGCTGACCGGTTGTGACATTGCCTGCGGTGCTGGCGATGCGAATTTCCTGATTGTTGGTAGTGATATTTCCGGTTCTGATATTGCCGTCAGCTTTGAGAGTAATAGAGGCATTGTCGGCCGCTGTCAAAGAATTTGTGGTAGTGATTGTTCCCAAACCCGCTGGCGATTGAATAATTAGCGGATCATAAAATGTGAAATCGTTGGCAATCAGAATTGAACCGATACCGTTGCTGCGCCCGATCGTAATTCCAGCAAACCCATTTTCCAAACTTCCGAGGTCGCTTGCCGTCAGATTCAAATAAATATTAGTACCGACATCTCCAGAACCGCCGATCGCAATATTTTGACCGGGACTCCAAGGTTGCAGTACCAAAAAGCCAGTACCGCTGACTGAATTTTTGTCGCCTTTAAAATTAATTTCATCACCCGTCAAAGTAATGTTTCCCGAACCAGCAGCGACGATGCTCACTCCCAAAACATTCCGAGCCGTCGCAGTTACATTTCCCGTCGCTTTGGAGCCGCTGGCATCAATTTTTTGGGCCGTTACGTTCAGGCCTTCAAGCAAAATATTCCCGCTGATGCCGGTGCTAGGATTGGATGAAGAAATATTGTTTGCAACGGTTGTTCCCGAACTAATCAAACTAATATTTCCGCCGTTACTCGACAAATTGCCTGCCGTAATTTGACTTCCCGAAATGGCGAGCGCACCGCCAGCCGTGCTAATTGTATCTCCAGAATTCATCGAAAAAACACCCGCACCACTGCGATCGGCATCCGCTCTAAATGTTACCGAACCAGTAGTTGCCTGAAAGCTCAACAGATTGTCCGCCAAATCAGCAATTGTAATATCATTGAGCGCTTCGAGAACCACATTTGCCGTCGCCGACATACTTTCCAAAGCTGTAGCCGAAATTGTCAGCGAAGGCTCAGAATTGTTTTCCTGTCCTGGTACCGTTCCTGTTGACAAAATATTATTGTTGGCAATTATTGCCGCATCGCCCGCAGCTTCTGGGGAATCTGTAATTAAAATATTTTCTGGATCTAACAGCAAAGTCCCCAAACCGTTTGTTCCAGAGGTATCAACAGTACCGTTAAAAATCAATCTTTGCTTGCCCGAAACTTCCACAAACCCGCCAACACCTGCGGTTCCCGTTGCAGAAACGCCATTTGCGCTAATGCTGCCCAAAAATGCTGTTGTGTTGTCAGCCCAGACAAAAACTCTGCCGCCATTGCCTGATTCAGTTGCGTTGGCTGCGATCGAACTTTTGCCATCCACGTAAGTCATCCTGGCATTCGGCACAGTTCCCTCGCCTCGGTAATCTCCCCCGATCCGCACCGTTCCGCCGCCGTCGGGCCCCGAAGCCTCAATCTTCGCTCCCAAGAGCCCTACCTTGTCACCCAACACGTTGACGCTGCCTCCCGCGCCCCCCCTGGCAGACACGTCCGCAGAACCCGCTACCAGCGCAGTTCCAGCACCTGCAGGCACTGTTTGGCTGCCTGTGAGTACGACTTCACCTTGAGCGTTCGTAGTTATACCCGTAGCGTTAGCCACGCCGGGGCCCGAAAGCAGCCGAGGTAAAGTCAGCGGAGAGAAGGGAACCGCTTCGGAACCCCACACTCCGGCTGCTGGAGAAACTTCTAAACTCAGCAAAAGTCCGTTTTGACTCAACCGCACCAGATTTTCACCATGGACAGCCGCCACAGTAATTTGACCGCCTGGGGCTGAAAGTTGCCCTGTACTGATGACCGTACCGCCCAGCAAAGTCAAATTTTGCCCGGTTCCGACAGCCAAGTTACCGGCATTGACAATACTTCCGGGCTGTGAGCCAAAAACAAAAGCATTCGGCGTTCCGACTAGGGCGGCGTAGTCGATCGCCCCAGTACCGTTGAACCAGCCGTTGTCAAAACCGATACCGCTAGCAGTGGTAGCAAAAAAAGACCCGGACACATCGAGTCGGGCATTCGTTCCAAAAATAATCCCTGCGGGATTCATCAGCAACAAATTAGAATTGCCGCCACTAACTTGAATTAAACCGTTAATTAAGGAAGCATCCCCGCCGACAACACGACCGAGGATATTTTTAACGCTTGGGTTGGAGATGAAATTGGCAGTTTCGCCAGGATTCAGATTAAACCGAGTAAAACTGTGGAACAAATTTGCTCCGTCTCTGGAGGGAGTGCCGCCTTTAATGTCGTAGCGAGGAGGCGACCCTGTACCTGGGCCGGTGACAGCGGTTCCGGTGCGGTCTGGGGCTGGAGTAATAGATTGTGCCGCAGCAATTTGAGATTGGGGATAAATTGCCACGAGTACCCATCCGCTGCTGTTTTCCTTGAGGAAAACCAGGTTGGGTAAAAAATCTACTATCAAAAATCCAGCAAGGGGAATTGCTGCCAGAATCGACCGCACAGCACGTTGAGCATTCATAAGTTTGCCTCGGTCTAGACCTTAATTCGAGTTTAAAATTGAGATTTTAGGTAAAAAAGAGCCGATCGCACCCCAACGCTGACACTTCCTAACGCGAACTCTCGATCGCAAATCTTAAAATTTAAGTCTAAATTTGATTGTGTCACCAACATAGCAAAGACTGACAGTAAGTGTCGAAACACAGGAAGTTTAAACAGAGAAAATTATGAACGATCGCATTGTCCGTCTGATTGGTTTAACTGGGGGCATCGCCACCGGTAAAACCGCTATATCTAATTATCTGAGAGATGCCTGTGGATTTCCGATTTTAGATGCCGATATTTACGCCCGCGAAGCTGTGAACCCCGGTTCGCCAATACTTGACTCTATTGTAAAACGATACGGTGCCGGTATTGTGCTCCCGGATGGCAATTTAAATCGGCCAGAGTTGGGAAGTATTATTTTTTGTAACGCAGACGAGCGGCAGTGGTTGGAACAACAGATTCACCCTTACGTGCGCCGCCGATTAGTTGAGGAAACTCAAAGCTGCATTGCTGCATCGAGTTTGGTATCCCAAGGCACACAGGATTTAGGTACAAAGACTCAAGAAACCGGCTTTTTTCACCCTCATCAAAAGCTAGAACGAAGTATTGTTGAAAAAAAACCCGGTTTCAGCGCGCCGGCTGACACGTTGACTTTGGTTTTGGTAGTGCCGCTGCTGTTTGAAGCTAACATGACTGACTTGTGTACCGAAATTTGGGTAGTGTACTGTTCACACGAAGTGCAGTTAGAACGACTAATGCAGCGAGACTGCTTGAGTTACGATCGAGCTAATGCCCGCATTAACGCCCAGTTGCCGCTGGCTCAAAAGTGTCAACAAGCTGATGTTATTTTGGACAACTCGTCAACGCTCGACTCGCTATTCCAGCAGGTAGATGTGCAAGTCAATCGCGTTGAGATTTGAGATTTGAGATTGAATCCGCGATATGGGTTTTAAAACCAGGTTTTTTTACTTTTTGCGCGCCAGTTCGATTTGAGAGTTGAGATTTGAGATTGAATCCACGATTTTGTCAACGGGCTTTTTTCCCAACCGCTTTCGACTCCTCCTTCAAAGTGGCGCGTAAGCCCTCTTGTCACAAAGCAAGATCAAAAAAGATCAGAAAAAATCATAAAAAATCAAAGGTTCACAATTTATTTAAACATACAATAGCAACCATTTATGAAGTTAATGTGAAAATTAAGCCTTGCCCGCTTTAAGGAATCTCATTATTCAACAAGATATTTATATGTAACGTGCGGATGGAGCGCCTCGGTACTCTCTTGTTGTGTCTTTCATCCTAGGGTTGCCGCTTCACCTCAATAAATTATGAAGTTAATCATAAAAGTAGTAAAACTTTACAATTGGCGTTTTATTTCCTTGTTGGAAGACTGTTTCAAGAGGTTTCCAGGGGCGATACCCTTTTAGATTTTAGATTTTAGATTGGGGAATGATTTATAACTACCAGGGTTGGCAAGACGGGCATATAAGAGTAGCATGATTTTTTTGAACATGGTCTTGAATTATGCTGGTTGCCCGTAAGTAGCAGATAACTAGAAATTGTCCGCGAACAAGGGAGCTAGAGGATGGATTTAACCCGCTTTTAACCAAAACTCAAAAAAATTGTAGGTTCCCTCACTTACTAATTGATGACTTCGCCACAATTATTTTTTTTATCCTGATAGCAGAGTACAGACTGCGTATCAAGAAGGGGAAAATACAAACACCAAAATTTATGATGCGCGTTTACTCTTCCATCCTGATGTCAAGCCTGTTACTGAGTAGTACCGCAGTTAATGCTCAAAGCTTAGAAACTCGATCGACCTTTTCTGCTCAAGACAACTCTGCTTCAGAAATTTTAACCGCTCTACCTGAAACTCAGAGCTTGTACGATAACGAGAAAGATACGGCGCCAGGACGAGGTGATGGGAGATAAAGCCGAAAAAAGCGATAATTGTCTGGAATTAGGGGGAGAATGGGAGAAGAGAAAATTGGGATAAGAAGATAAAAATTGAAGATTTCGAGCCATTAATTGCGGACTTACGTACTGCGTAGCAAAAAACCGCTTTTTTAGCGGTACTTGACGACTCAAAGCATAATTGTTCGCTATTCCGGTTTTTTGGCCAAGCGTCCTCAAGATATCAGACACCACCAACGGGCGCGAAATGTTGCACTCAAAAAAAAAAGAAAGGTAAAGCGCGAGTAGGAATGTGGCGCTTTACCTTTCTTTTTTAAACTTTTGCAGCTTTAATCTTCTTCTGCAGCTTCGCCACCAACAACCACATCGCGAATCCGCAAACTCGGACCGCCGCAGCCCACGGGCAAACCGCTTTGCCCTGCCTTGCCGCAGCCACCGGATTCATCCCAGTAGAAATCGTCGCCGATCGCCTCAATATCAGCTAAAGTGCTGAAAACATTACCCGAAAGAGTAACATCCCGCACCGGATTGTCTAATTTTCCGTCGCGGATCATCCAAGCTTCGCCGGCACTGAAAGTAAACATTTCGCCGTTAGTCATGCCGCCTTGCCAATTGCGCGCATAAACTCCTTCTTTGATACCAGAAAATAAGTCAGCAACTGGCGTGTCACCGCGTTCGATCCAAGTATTCGTCATGCGGACGATCGGCGGATAATGATAATTCAAACACCGAGCATTGCCAGTAGGCGTTTCTCCCAACTTGCCCGCCGTTTCCCGCGAGTGCAATCGCCCGACTAAAGCGCCGTCTTTAATTAACTGAGTAGTAGTCGCGGGAGTGCCTTCATCGTCGTAGAAATAGCTGCCCCGGTGTCCCTCTGGCGCTGCACCGTCGAAAATTTGCAAGTTTTCTGGGCCGAACTGGCGGCCGAGGGTCATAATTTCCAAAATGTCAGGATTTTCGTAGGCCATGTCGGCTTCGGAAAGGTGTCCGAAGGCTTCGTGGACGAATAATCCGGTCAAAATTGGGTCGATGACGACGGTGTAGGTGTTGCCTTGGACGGGGGGTAAGGCTAGAGAATCTACGGCTCTCTGGGCGGCGCTGCGAACTTGAATATCGAGATCGGTTAAATCTTCGTAAGCTTTGCGGGAACCAGTAGTTTCTCGGCCAGTTTGTACGGTTTCCCCGCTGCGGGCTGTGGCGGCAAAGCGCATTTCCATGTCTGCCCAACCTTGTTCGAGCATGGTGCCTTCGGAGGTGGCGAGGATGATGCGCTGGGTGCTGTCGCCGTAGCGCACGGAGATTGTGGCGATGCGGGGGTCAATGCTGCGGAGAATGGCCGCGTAGCGATCGCACAATTGCTTTTTGTCAATTAGGGGAACCAGACGGGGGTCTGTTCCTGTCAGCGGCAGCAAGCAAATGTCTTGTACTGGCGTAACTGGCGCCAGGATCGTTTCTTCTTCGCCGATCAGTTTTGCCGCGGCGATGGCTTCTTCGATTCTTTCGGCGAGGGTGGAAAGTCGGTTAAAACTGGCAAAGCCCCAACCGCCTTTGTGGCAAGCTCTGACTTGGCCGCCAATTGAGACTCCTTCGCTGAGGGTTTCAATTTTTTCGCCCCGCAGCAGGATGTCGGTGCCTTCGGCTTCTTCCAGTCGAATTGCCAGATAATCGACTTGGTGGCGGTAGCGTGCCATTAAGTCTGACAGCAGATTTTTCGAGTCGGCGATCGAGGTGGGCATAAGGAAAGCACGGTGTTTAACTTACTTCATTTTGCACTTTTGTCAGGGCGATCGTCCAAAATACCGCCGCAAGCGCGGAGATTGCGACTTATTGGTACGGTTCTGCCAATATCGTTAGTTGACAAATGTGGATATCCTGTGAGTTAGGAGGAAGGCGCAAGAAATTATGCGGGATTTTTTAATCGTGCTGGTGCTTGACCCAGCCCAAAAACGGATACCGTACTTAAGTCGTGGAAAGATAAAAATTTTAGACCAAAGTTCAATCTCCCAGATTTATCTGTGGGGTAAATCTAAAATCTAAAATCTAAAATCTAAAATCGACTGACTCCTAACTCCTGAACTTTCCTATACATAAATACTTCACCCTTCATGCCTCCGAAGGTGGGTTTATAACTGTGAATACTTACTTTTTACCGACAATAAGCGAAATTTTAGCCTCCGAAGGCCAAGAAAATGACCTGAGTCTCTTTAATCCTAAGTTGGCGGGAGAAAACAACCGCCATCGGTGTCCTGTAAGCCGTGGGGCTTCTCGGCTGAAAGCTGAACAGGAATGGTACGGGGCGATCGCAGCTTTGAATCAAATGCTTGATCGGCACAAAGCAGGACAAAAAACAAATGCCGATCGAGCAAATGGTCGATCGACAATCCCCAATTCCTGTCAGGGATTGGTTTTGTCCGGCCCGTCTTCGGTTTTGACTGACCCCGCTTTGGCCAACGGCTTTGCCAATTGGATTTTTACCAGTATTCCCGACAACGATGCAGCTTTGTGGTCTTTTCGGGCTAGACAAACTTTAGCTTTAATGCCGGCGGCTGATGTGCAAACATCAGTGCCTGCGGCGGCCCCGGCTTTGGCTTTGGCAAGTGGCGATCCCTTAGCCAACGAGCAGTTTTGTTTGGTTTTAACTGCTAGTTTTAGCCTGGTGATGGTTTTGGGTGAAAATTCTGCCGGAATTCCGGCTTTTCTATTTTCTTTCGATCCGCAAGTAGTGGCGAAAGCTTGGGAGGTTTTGCGGCGCAGGGTGACTGAAAGCGAATGTTTGCTTGCCAATTCTGACGGTAGCTTCAATTTACCAGTTAGCCAATTAACTAATAATTCTACTAAATTAGACGCGCTGTTCCAGCAGTTTTTGCCTGTGGAGCCAAATTATCAAACAGTGATGCAGTTCAGCCGCTTGCTGTTGCATAATTTGCCGGTTGGGAAAGATGAAGCAGGCAGGATCAAGGATGAAAGAATTGATGATGGTTTGAACCATAGACATCACAAGTTATCGGCTACAGATATCAACTGCAAATCTCCAATGCCTCTGGCTACTAAAGAGGTGGAATTGCTACAGGCGATCGCCCACGAAGTCCGCACTCCTTTGGCTACTATTCGCACGCTGACTCGGCTGCTGCTGAAACGTCCCAAACTTGAACCAGTGGTGATCAAGCGTTTGGAAATGATTGATGCTGAGTGTACCGCTCAGATCGATCGCTTCGGTTTAATTTTCCGCGCCGTGGAATTGGAAATGTCGCAAGCTAAAAATTCTGGCGTGCAGCTAACAGCAATGTCCCTCGGTGAAGTGCTACAAAATAGCATTCCCCGCTGGCAAAAACAGGCCGCTGTGCGAAACCATACTTTGGAAGTTATTGTGCCGAAAAAGTTGCCTGCAGTAGTCAGCGATCCGACGATGCTGGATCAGGTTTTAACTAATTTGATTGAGAATTTTACTCGAACTTTGCCTTCCGGGAGTCGCATTCAGGTGGAGGTGACATTAGCGGGCAATCAGTTAAAGTTGCAGTTGGAATCGGAACACCTACCTGAAGATAATGGCGCATCGACTTTTGCAGCTAAGGCGAATGGTCCTTTGCGATCGATCGGGCCTTTGTTGATGGTGCAGCCGGAGACGGGAAGTTTGAGTTTAAATTTGAGCGTGACTAAGAATTTATTTCGGGCTGCTGGCGGGAAGTTGGTAATTCGCCAGCGACCGCAAAAGGGTGAGGTGATGACGGTATTTTTGCCGTTGCAATAGTAGTCAGTTGTCCGTAGTTGGTTGTCAGTTGTCGGTTGTTATTATATCAATTCCGGTTGCATCGGAATAATTTAACCGCAGAGGACGCAGAGAACGCAGAGGAAGAGAAGAGAGAGATTAATAATATCGGTCAACAACGGACAACGGACAACGGACAACTGATAACTAATTCTTAATCAATTAAAATCTCAATGACAAACTCCGTTCCTTCTCCCGGTGTAGAAAAACAACTCAGTTTGCCCCCGTGTTTTTCTTCTACAATTTGACGTGCGATCGCCAGTCCCAACCCAGTTCCTTTGCCCACATCTTTAGTGGTAAATAGATGGTCGAAAATATGATTTTTTACCTCTTCTGACATTCCTTTTCCGTTATCGGCGATGGAAATTTTTACCTTTTCACTTTCTACTTTTGTCCGAATAGTGATGTGATTGGGATGGGCTTTAATTTCGGCAAAACTTCGTCCTTGATTTGATTCTTCTAAGGCATCAATCGCATTTGCTAACAAATTCATAAATACCTGGTTTAATTGTCCCAAATAACAGTTTACTTGGGGAATATTGCCGTACTCTTTAATGATTTTAATTTCAGGATGCTTGTCGTTCGCTTTCAGGCGATGCCGTAAAATCATCAAAGTGCTATTGAGACCTTCGTGGATATTGGCCTCAACTTTATGGGCCGTATCGGCACGAGAGAAAGTGCGGAGGGATGTGCTGATGTTTTTGATGCGCTCGCATCCTATTTTCATAGAACTCAACATTTTGGGTAAATCTTCTACTAGATAATCTAAGTCTATTTCCTCTGCTTTCTCAATTAATTCTGCTCCGGGTTGAGGAAACTTTTCTTGATAGAGGTGCAAATAATCAATTAAGTCTTGGACTCCAGCATGAGCTTCATTAATGTTGCCGGCAATGAAACCAATGGGGTTGTTGATTTCATGGGCAACCCCGGCCACTAGATTACCTAATGCTGACATTTTTTCACTTTGGATCATTTGCATCTGAGTTTGCTGAAGTTCATTCAAAGTCTGCTGCACTTGGTGATAGAGGCGGGCATTTTCCAGAGCGATCGCCGCTTGACTAGAGAGAAAATTCAGCACTAGGAGGCGATCGCGACTAAACACCCCGCTGGTTATCCGATTTTCTAGATACAAAATGCCGACCAAATTCCCCTGATTTAGAATTGGCAAACCCAGCAAACTCTCTGGTTGGTGGTGGTCTAAATAATCGTCAATCACAGGTAGATCAGTTTTGGCGTGATCGATGACAACTGCTGCTAGGGTGTTTTTGACATACTGGATTAATTTAACAGGAACGCTGGGATTATTCTCTAGGGGCTCCGTTTGCAGGCTAATGTTTTCCCACGTAGCTATCGCCCGCACTTGCCATTGTTGATGTTGGCATAGCATCAGTGCACAGCGATCGGCTCCGGAGTTTTGTAACATGGTTTGGCTCAGAATTTGGAGCAACTCATCCAGGTCGATCGTGCTGGAGATCATTTGGGAGATTTGCAGCAGGGTCGTAAAATCTAGAGCATGGTTGATCGAGGTGCTTGAGGTAGTGTGGTGGGTACTCGAATGAATTGAGTAGGTGGGATTGGTGAGGGTGGATAGGGTTTCTAAAATAGTGACGGGTTGGCCGGACTGTTGTAAGATGGGGCGCAGCAGATCGGGATAACGTTTTTCTAGGTCATCGGTTTTGGCTTTTGCTCCCCAGCGGGCGTAACAATAGTAGGCTTCCTGCATATAGCCTGCAGCGACTTTTTCTTTGCCCCAGCCGAGGTAGAATTTAGCGGCGAGTTCGTGGGCGAGGGCTTCCTCGTTGAGGAATTGGTTGTCTTTAGCCAGTTGAATGGCGCGATCGTACAACTCAGCAGCCTGCCATTTTTGTTCAGCAACACGAGCCATCTCCGCCTCTAAAAGCAGAAATTTGGACAAACAGTTTTCAGGACAGTTGTGTGCCCAAATTTGAAGTTGTTGCCGATTATTCTGAACAACTTCTTGATAATCTTTTGGTTGTTTTTCCGGTGCTTCCCCATAAAGTTGCAAGACGGTCAAAGACTGATAAAAACAATGCAGAACACGTTGAAATTGTCCATATAGTGCATTAGAAAACTCGGTCGCGGCTACTAACATTTCATAAGCCTTAGCATACTCACCATAGGTAAAAAACAAAAAGGCTTTAGCGAAATAGTATGTACTACTGCCATAGCCATAGCCAATTTCATTGAACGTCGCTAGCGCCGACTCTTCATCAAATGTTTCAGAACTCAGGCTATACTTCCCTATCGTTAGCCCTTGCAAGTTCTCTAGGAGCTTGCACTGAAGAATTAGGGCAAATGCTGTCGTAATCTCAGTTCGTTCCGCAAAGCTGATGTACTTTTCATGTCGAGCCAGCAAAATGTGAATATCGCTTGAGACGATCGCCTGCTGCCAAAAACTGAACAGAGCACTGTGATGACACCAAGAAAAATCCCCTACCTCCATTGCCCCCTGATAAGCAGCTTGTTGCAGAACAAGATTGGAACTGACGTGCTTGCGCCAATGGTTGATAAAGTTGCCAAACGACATATAAATTTTGCCATTCAGGGTGGTGTTATGAAATTTTTCATTCACCTTCAACCCTAAAAGTCCAAACTCATAGCCCAGTTCATAGTCTTGAAAGCGTTGGCAGAGAATTGTTCCATACCAAACATAAACAAAACCCGCCACATTGGTATTCCCGTATTGCAAACAGAGATTGGTCATGTGTAGCACAACCAACACTAACAACTCCTGATTAGTTAGGTAAGTGGGCGGTACCATGTTCATTAGCAGTTTGATCTGCATCTGGCGTTCTTCATCGACAATGAGTGGTGCGTCGATTAGTCGTGCAACTGCGCGCTGATTTAAGGTTTTTTTAACTTCCAGAGCCATCCCTTCTAACTCTGCTTCATTTGGCATAATCGCCAGTTCTAAGCCTAACAGTTTCAGCCCTTCAATTCCTACCTGAATCGCCTTTTGATACAGGGCATTATTTTGATAATGAGTTAGCTGAATGGCAATAATTTTTGTTCTGTCTAAACTAAACTGGGCAGAATTAAAAGCGATTTTTATCAGTCTTTCAGCTTCTTCAAAGTTTCCTGCCAAAAACTCAGATTCCAGGCTTTCTAAATACATTGCCAATGTTAATTTATAGGCACATTGCCATTTATTGCTGGGTAGGAAACTTAAACCGAAAGCGAGATATTTTGTTGCCGATTCATACGCTGTTGATAGTTTGGCTCTCTGCCCTGCAAAGAGGCTAATTTTAGCAAGCTTTGTTCGTTCTTCTTGCTGCGTTATTAGCTCCGAACTAAGAATAAAATGATTAATAATATCGAACACTTCTTCTCCTCTTTCAACTTCTGAGAAATTCGGAAGAAGTAACTGTCCTATTTTGAGATGGGTGGCTTGCTTTTGGTCATCAGGAATTAATGAATAAGCAGCTTGCTGAACCCGATCGTGGAGAAACTTGTAGTGAGGTAATTGAGCGGCTGTTGTTGGCAATGCGGGGCTGGTGATCCGCTCTTCTTTTCCTATATAAAACTTGTAAATTTCACTGGTTGGTAAGATGAATCCTTCTTGCAAGGATTTCCACAAATCCGCAGCAGTTTCTTCCGGCGACTTCTCGCTGACTACCGCCAATGTATTCAAATCAAACTGCGCTCCAATGCACGCAGCCAACTTCAGCACATCCTGAGTTTCTGGCGGCAACTTCTGCAATTGCACCGCCATAAATTCCACTACATCATCGGTAATAGTTAGGGCTTTGACTTTGGCAATATCGCACTGCCACCCCTCTGTTACCCCTTTCTCTCCCCCCTCGGTAAGGGGGGTGGGGTTAAACGCAATCAGCCCATCTTCCTGTAGCGCCCTGAGAAATTGCGTGGCAAAAAATGGATTGCCTTGGGTTTTTTGATAAACTAACTCGGTTAATGGCTGAGCAAGAAGGATCTCGCACGAGAGCGTATCTGCTATCAAATCGTTAATATCGACTTGACTCAGAGGTTCCAAGGTAATAGTATTTACCGTTACTTGGGATTTTTCCATCTCTGCTACTGCCAACATAAATGGATGAGCTGGAGATACTTCGTTATCCCGATAGGCTCCAATTACCAGCAAATTTTGACTATCTTTTTCACTCATCAACACTTGCAAAAGCTTTAGAGATGCTGAATCTGACCATTGCAAATCATCCAAAAAAATCACTAAGGGATGCTCTTTTGTAGCAAAAACCGAGATAAATTTTTGAAATAGTAAATTGAAACGATTTTCGGCGGCACTTCCCGAAAGTTCAGAGACAGGCTGTTGTTTACCAATAATCCGTTCTAATTCAGGAATTACTTCTACAATAACTTGACCATTTTCGCCAAGAGCCTTGATAATTTTCCTTTGCCATCGTTCTAGCTGAGCGTCGCTTTCTGAGATTAATTGCTCCATCAAATCTCGGAAGGCTTGCACAAAAGCACTAAAGGGAATATTACGTTGAAATTGGTCGTATTTGCCTTTGACAAAATAACCACGTTGCCGAACTATGGGTTTGTGAATTTCGTTGACTACAGCGGTTTTCCCAATGCCGGAAAATCCGGCAACTAGCATCATTTCGCTCCGGGATAAGTTCGAGTAGCGCCAGTCCTCCTCAATCAAGAGGAGGTCTTCTTTTGCATCGTTTCTATCGGTTCCAGCCTCTTCTGGGGAAGGAGATTTAGAGGGGTTTGCTACTCGATCGAATGCTGCTAATAATGCAGCGACTTCGGTTGCTCTGCCGTAGAGTTTTTCGGGTATGATAAAGCGATCGCAAAAATCCCGCCGCCCAATGGCAAAACTCTCAATTTTACCTGTCTCATTGAGTTGTTGCAAACAAGTTTTTAAATCTGCTTTCAACCCTAATGCACTCTGATACCGACTTTCGGCATTTTTTGCCATCAATTTGCTGACAATTTCCGAGAGGACAAGGGGTATTTCGGGATTAATTTCACGTACAGATGTTGGGTGCTGGGCAATATGACAGTGGATCAATTCCATTGGATCGGTGGATTGAAATGGCAATTTTCCTGTCAGCAATTCGTAAAAAGTTACACCTAATGAATAGAAATCTGTGCGGTAGTCAAGGCCGCGATTCATCCTTCCTGTTTGTTCGGGAGATATATAGCTGAGTGTTCCTTCGATTACGTTGGGACTCATCAGTGTTTGAGTTTCTCGTGGCAGCAAAGATGCAATACTAAAGTCAATGAGTTTGACTTGTTTAGTCTCAGGATTTATTAAAATATTGGCGGGCTTAATGTCTTTGTGAATGATGCGGTGGCGGTACAGTATATCTAATGTATTGCTCAGGTCGATCGCAATTTGGAAAAAATCAACCAGAGATTGCACGGTTTTTCCTTTCCCCGTCCATTCCTTCAGAGAAATTCCCCCGAAGTCTTCCACAATCAACGCATAGCCGTTGCGGTAGGGTTCCAAGCTGTAGGTTTCGATGATTCCGGGCAAATTCAGGTTTTTGGCGATCGTGTATTGATTGCGAAAATGCAAGAGCTCGCTGAAGCTGGGATACTCGTTTCGCAAGACTTTGATGGCGACCGGTTTTTGGTCGCAGAGGCGAGTTCCGCGATAAACTAGGGTGCGAGTGCCTGAATAAATTCGAGCGAGAATTTGATAGTCAGTTAGTTCTATCATAACAATAATTATTTTTCTATTAAAATATTTTGTATGACTATTATAATCTAGTGCAAATCAGATTCTTGCTTCGTCTTAATACTTAAAAATCTAACAAATTTCGCAGCCCGCGAACAGCTAAGCGTTAACGGTTAACCGAATTCGGTTAACCGTTAACAGTTAACTGAATTTACTTAACTGAATTCATTCTGGCTTTCAAGGCATCTCGCGCTTGTTCTCGATCGTCAAAATGGACTTTTTCTGTGCCCAAAATTTGATAATCTTCGTGTCCTTTCCCTGCAATCAGCACGCCATCTCCGGGTTTAGCATCCATAATAGCAGTGCGAATTGCAGCGGCTCGATCGCACATCACGATCGGCTTTACTGCGGCGGGAATTCCTGCTAAAACATCCTCCAAAATGCGATCGGGATTTTCAGTGCGCGGATTGTCGGAAGTAACAACAGCTAAATCGGCTAATTCTGCAACGATTTTACCCATAATCGGCCGCTTAGTGCGATCGCGATCGCCACCGCAGCCAAAAACACAAATCATCTGACCCGGAATAAACGGCCGCGACGCCTTCAACAAGTTCTCCAAACTGTCTGGAGTGTGCGCGTAATCCACAATAACGCTAATATCTTGGTCGGGACTAATTTGCACCCGTTCCATCCGTCCCGGAACTCCCGAAAACTGAGATAATTTCTCCACAATTGCGGACAAATCTAAACCCAATTCTAAAACAGCACCGACAGCAGCCAACATATTTGATAAATTGAACTGACCGACTAAAGGCAAAACAAAAGCCGTTTCGCCCTTGGGAGTGTGCAGCATTCCCTTAACTCCATTGGGCTGATACTCCAAATCAAAAGCATACAAATCTGCGGTTTTCAGAACAGTGCTGTAACTCCAAACTAGGTCAGATTTGAGGGTTTCAACTATCCGCTGCCCGTAGGGATCGTCAATATTAATTATAGCGCGCTTCTTGAGGTAATCAGAACCAAATAAAAGCGATTTTGCCTCAAAATAATCTTCCATATCGCGGTGATAATCTAGATGATCTTGAGTCAAATTTGTAAACACAGCAACTTCAAAACTACACCCCAAAACTCGCTGCTGCGCTAAAGCGTGGGAACTGACTTCCATCACGCCATGTTTGCATCCGGCTGCTACAGCTTCTGCTAATTGTTTTTGTAGGTCAACTGCAAAAGGTGTGGTGTAAAGTGCAGTTTGTTGGAAGCCCGGCCAGCGAGTGTAAAGCGTACCGAAAATTGCCGTCGGCAACTGCGTTTCATTGAGCAAAAATTCGATTAAATGAGTGGTTGTAGTTTTGCCGTTAGTCCCGGTAACGCCGACAAGTTTTAATTTGCTAGCTGGATTGCCGTAAAAAGCAGTTGCTATTTGACCGCAAACTTGAGCCATATCGGCTGCTGCGATGACGCAGGGAACCTCTTCTAGCCCCCCCTTAGCAAGGGGGGGTTGGGGGGGTATCTTCTCGGCTGCTTGGGTGGAAATTATGGCAGCAACTGCACCAGATTCGATCGCACTTTGCCAAAAATCTCCCCCATCAACCCGAGTTCCCGGCATTCCCAAAAACAAATCGCCCGCCTGACAAGCGTGGGAATTAGTGGATAAACCCTTGACTTTGGCATCAAGGGCGGGATGTTTGGCATCAAAGGAAATGCTGGGAACTGCTGCTAATAATTCTCTCAATTTCATCTGAAAAACTCCTCACTTGGATGTCTTGAATATGACTGGCGGAACACATTGTTTGAGCCACTATCTACAGGTTTTTGCTGTGCGCGGTGCAAACCCTATGTTTTTTTATGCGGGGTGTAAAATCTATCTGCCTAGAGTAAGCTGCACACCTAGCACCCCGAAGTCAGGATTAAAACCTGAGTTTTTGGGTAAATCGTATTATTGTGACAGATCAATTTGCAAATATTTCTGTAACATTTGCTCCAATTGGGCGACACTACAGCGGGGAGAAGGACGGGGTAACAGTTCTTCAGCGGAGAATGCAGCCTCGCCAACAGAATTGGTTGGCTGAGGCTGCACTTTAAACAAAACTGGAACTTCGTACTGATAAGCTTGAAACCAGTCATCGCGTTCGGTAATATCTCTGACTTCGAGTTGAAACTTCAGGCTTTCAATCTGTTCGAGTTTTTCTTGCAACCCTTCGCACAAGTGGCATCCGGGTTTGCTGTACAAAATCAATCGCATCATAACAGTAAGATTAAACTCGATCTTAAATTCTCAAACCTGCGATCGGCAGTGGGCGAACTCAACGCGAGTAAGACACAACTCACGGCTTTATTGGTCGCAATGCGCGATCGAAGTTATCTTAGCATTGGCAGCCAACAGATTACCGCGCTTGACTATCTCTTTCTTCTCTTCCTCTGTGCCCTCTGCGCCTCTGCGGTGAAAAAATAAATCTGGTTCACCAATGAAAAAGTTAAATTTATTCACATAACCTAATTGTAAACTTTACCTTGACTAATAAATCAATCTTTAGTATAGTATATAAATAGCCCTACATAAAGGAGGCAGTATGGACTGCACCGAATACGCAGAAGCCAAGCGAAAAGCAGCTAAAAAAATTAGCGCCGACATTCGAGAACGCTGGAACAATCGCATCGTGACGCGAGGATTGCACTTGATGGGTGAAGCGGGGGCAGTGCAGTATTTGGCTGATTACGGGCGCGGCATCGGTACGGCAAAAGTTATTGGTTTTGCACTGTGTGCGGAGTCAGAAGGATACCCGGAAATGGCGATCGGCTTTTGGAAAAGAGCGTTTGAATTGGAAACTGGAGAAAAGCCGATCGCCATCAATACTCCAAACAAATCTAGCACCAATCTTGCTCCTGCTGCAAAATCAACTACCGCTGCCAAAATAGAGACTGTTTACAATCCGATTGTTCCCGAATTACCACCGCACTTACAGCCGGGAAGGATTGTCACGATGCAGCCGGTGGACGCGCCGAGCGATCGTTCTTATTACATCGAAAATCCCGATTATTGGGGACAGCCAAAGCGCGACGGCAATCGAGTAGTTGTCATCGCGACGCCCGATAAAGTATACTACCAATCGCGATCGACTAACCTGCGGCAACAAGCATCGATTGAGATCGATCGTACATTAATCGACACAGCCGCTAAAATTGGCACTTTTGTTTTAGACGGTGAACTGTATTACAAAAGCTGTACAGGCAGCGAACACCGCACGGGGGCGCAAGCTGCTACAGTTAATATTGAAAGCGGTTTTCCGACAATCCAGCCCAGCGCAATTTATGCCATTTTTAAAAGTTTGTTTTTCAAAGGCAATGATTTAACTACCGTAGCAGAATCCGAACGAATTGCAGCGGGAGTTGAAGTTGGCGAAATGGTGGCGAATTTATCCCCAGCCTTTGAAGTTGTACCGACATTTCGCACCACCGCCGAAAAACTCGTCCTGGTAAATCAGCAGGAATCTGAAAATAAAGAAGGCGAAGTTTGGGTGTTGCACAACTGTCACTATGTCGGCGGAAAAGATGTTAAGAAATATCCGATGGTGAGGACTAAATACTGTCAAGAACACGATTTGTTTATTGTGGGTTTGACGGCGACAAAAGTTGCGGGGCGGCCCTTTAGCGCCGTCAAAGTGGCGCAAGAAATCGATGGCAAATTAGTCCCAGTAGGAACCGTGGGAACCGGGTTTAGCGGGGAGGAAATGCAGGAAATTGCCCGACTCTACGAGGCTAACCCCAAAAGTGTCAAAATTAAAGTGCGATCGCAGGGTTTGACGGAAAGCGGCAAACTGTGGCACGCACGATTTCTGGAGTTTTGTTAAATTTGTAGGGAAACGGCACTGCCGTTTCCTTCCCCAAATATGTGAGTTCCAACACATAGTATCAGATAAAATCAGCGGATTAAAAATCAATGGTTATCAGCAAAAACAATTTCTACGTCTCCCCAGAAGAGTACCTAGAAGGCGAGCGAGTAAGCCCGATAAAACACGAATACAGACGCGGACACGTTTATGCAATGACAGGGGCAAAAAAGCCTCACATTATTATTGCTAGTAATTTAGTTCGGCTGCTGGGAAATCATCTGCTGAATACGCCATGCTTAGTTCTGTCATCAGATATTAAAGTCCGACTGGAAGAGGCGAATTGCTATTACTATCCTGACGTAGCTGTGACTTGTGACGAAAGAGATACCTCAACTACTGAAGATTTCATCTTATATCCATCTTTAGTAGTTGAGGTATTGTCGCCCTCAACGGCAGCTTTTGACAGAGGCGATAAATTTGCCGATTACCAAACTTCTCCGAGTTTGCAAGAATACGTACTCATCACTCAATCTGAGATTAAAATTGAGTGTTTTCGACTCAATGCTGAGGGAAATTGGATTTCTCAGACTTACCGACAAGGAGATAGAGTAGAATTTGTTAGTGCGAATTTTAGTTGTGCAATTAGCGAAATTTATCAAAAAGTCCCCGGCATCATATTGTGATGTATGCCAAAAAAATTTCTTTGCTTCGTAGTGAGGAATGCAAGTCCTTCTTCTGAGGACTTCCGTCCTCACTACGAACCGAAACGATAGCTAACAAATAGAAAAAACAATGATTAAAATCTTACACCTTTCAGACATTCACATGGGCAGCGGTTTTTCCCACGGCCGGATTAATCCAGAAACCGGTTTAAATACGCGGCTGGAAGACTTCGCGGCGACGCTGAGTAAATGTATGGATAGAGCAATTTCTGAGCCCGTAGATTTAGTAATATTCGGCGGCGATGCTTTCCCGGATTCGACGCCTCCACCGTTTGTCAAAGAGGCTTTTGCTTGCCAATTCAGCCGCTTGGTTGACGCGCAAATTCCGACGGTTTTGCTAGTAGGAAATCACGACCAACATTCTCAGGGACAAGGCGGCGCGAGTTTGGGAATTTACCGGACTTTGGGGATACCTAAGTTTATTGTAGGCGATCGCCTGGACACTCACCTGATTCAAACCCGCAGCGGGCCCGTACAGGTGGTAACATTACCTTGGTTGACTCGATCGACCTTAATGACACGTTCCGAGACTGAAAGCCTGTCTATGGGCGATGTTAACCAATTATTAACCGAAAAACTGACGATCGCAATGGAAGGCGAAATTCGCCGCCTAAACCCCGACATACCAACCGTACTTTTAGCGCACTTAATGGCAGATAAAGCGAGTTTGGGCGCCGAACGTTTTTTAGCAGTTGGCAAAGGTTTTAACATTCCCGTTTCCATGCTAACTCGCCCTTGTTTTGATTACGTTGCTCTCGGCCACGTTCACAAACACCAAAATCTCAATGCTTCCAACAATCCGCCCGTAATTTATCCCGGAAGTATCGAACGAGTTGATTTTAGCGAAGAGAAAGAAGATAAAGGTTTTGTGTTAGTTAATTTGGAACGGGGAAAAGCTGAGTGGGAATTTTGTACTTTGCCCGTGCGGGTGTTTCAGACGATTAAAGTGAATGTTTCCGAATCGGAAAATCCGCAAGCCGAGTTAGTTAAAGCTATTGGCAAGAAAGAGATACAAGATGCGGTTGTGAGATTGATTTACCAATTGCGATCGGAACAATTAGATTTAATCGACAATGCTGAATTGCACATACTTCTGGGCGAAGCGCACAGCTACACAATTCAGCCGGAATTAGTCAGTCAGTTAGCGAGGCCGCGGTTGCCAGAATTGAATGCTAATAATAGTATAGAACCGTTAGAAGCTTTGAAAACTTATCTGGCCAGCCGCGAAGATTTGAAAGATGTTGCGGAGAGTATGTTGGAAGCGGCGCAGGGTTTGTTGGGCGGCGCGGAGGAAGTTTTGGTAGAATTTTAGGTCAAGAATCGCGCATCTAATTACAAAATGATTTGGCTGTCAAATATTGTAGGGTGGGCATCTTGCCCGCCCTAAATATACTATTTAACTCCCAAAAATCTCACCCACCGCCAACCGAGTTCCATTGGCAAAATCCACCCCAGACTGCACCTTTTTCCCCGCCAACTGCACCTCCCGCAATAATAATAAACCATCACCGGTTTGGACGATCGCCCCCAACCCCTTCACAATCTTGACAACTTCCCCATTTGCGCCCGACAACTGGGCTAAAACAGGCCATTCGCGTTCCAAAACTCTCAAATCCGCTGGCATTTGCAGCCAATATTCCGGCCCGACGGGCACCGTAGCTATCACCTTCAGAGAATTGCCACGAAAAGTCGTCGTGCAATCCGGGAAAAAGCCCCTAACTTGATTGTGAAGGGCGATCGCACTTTTCGACCAATCCAACACATAATCCGCACTCTTAATCATCGGTGCGTAAGTCGCCTCAGCATCATCTTGAACAACAACTTTAACCTTATCGTCTCTCAATTTTACCAAAGTTTCTATCAACAAATCCGCCCCAACTTCCGCCAACCTATCCGCCAAAGAATCAGCATTATCCAACAGCGAAATACCAGCAAAAGCCTTCAATAGCATCGCCCCCGTATCCATCCCAGCATCCATCAGCATAGTAGTAATTCCTGTTGTCTTTTCCCCGTCAAAAAGACAGCGCTGAATCGGCGCGGCACCGCGATACTTCGGCAAAATTGAACCGTGAACGTTAACGCAAGCCAAACTAGGAATATCGAGTATTTCTTGAGAAAGAATTTGGCCGTAAGCCACCACTACAAACACATCCGCCTCCGCTTCTCGCAATTTGGCAATTGTTTCAGTATCTTTCTTGATTCGCTGCGGCTGCCAAACCGGGAGACTGTGATTTAAAGCCACATCTTTTACAGGTGAAGGCATCAATTGATTCCCTCTTCCCCGGCGCTTGTCCGGCTGAGTCACCACACCCACAACCTCAAATTCTGGGTGACTTAGCAAACTGGATAAACTAGGAACAGCAAAATCGGGAGTGCCAAAAAAGACAATTTTCATATATTTTTAGTTATTAGTAAGTAGTTAGCAGTCATCAGTTAGAGCGTGTAGGCGTGAATTAACCGTGATTCCTCTAGATACGGTCTTGAATTGTCAAAACAAGAAATCTACCAATCAAGCGGGTTTATAGCTCCCAATGCGTCTAGGACTCCAATCATGGTAGTTTCCTCCTCAATTATACACATCGACGATAGTTCCGACTTGTGCGATCGGCAAAAAGGTGATCGCACAAGTCGGAATCATCTAGGATACAAGCCCCCAAATTCATCCGTGGGGTCAATGCTTCAATTCTTTAATCTAAAATCTAAAATCTAAAATCGACTGACACTCAGGTAAACTAGACTCAACAGATAACAGTCCGCGACACACAAGGACTTCATCTACTGCATTAATTAACTTTACCTTTGCTTTAACTTCGCCCATCACTTCACATCCATTCTTTATATAAAACAAAAAAAAAAGTGTATTTACCTGGAAAACTTTAAACCCAGAATTACTCTTATGACTCTTTCGCAACGAAGTCATGGGCAAGCGCATGAATCCTGATTTTCAACGTCAGGCGCTACTCAATTAAATCATGGGTCGTCCCGAACCTCGATTCAAAAATACTCTGGAAAAATTTCCCAAAAACTGCTATTTTAGTAATAGTAGACGCTCCTTGTACTGGTCAATCAATCTTAGCCCAAGGATACAAAGCACCCCGAGGCTTTAATCATAAGCAATGCCCACCCCCAAAAAATAATAATTTTAGCTAATTCTGGTAAAATTGTCGCGCTGCCAAGTTATCGTGCTTACATGACCTGCAACGATTCGAGCGCAGAACAGGAACAAGTCAGCGAATCGCTATTAAGCAAATTGCCAGAATTTCCGCCTGTTACAGTTCCTCATTTAGTAAAAGATCGATCGCACCTGACAGAAATTCCTTGCTATCGGATGTGGCCGCAAGATAGACTAGGAGCAGGAGCTTTCACCGTTTTGTTTCAAAACACCTCCGATGGAGAAAGAAATCAGCTACCAGCAGATTTTCAAGATTTAGCTCCTTTTACCAACCTCTAACTATCCGCGTCCATCCCCGTTCATCTGCGGTTAAAAAAAATTTCTTCCCTGAATCTAAATAAAAAATGATATTATCCAAATTATTCAAAGCAACTAAAAGACAACTCAAACTAGCGATCTGCATTTTAATTACCTTAAATCTGCTAATATTAAGCGGCTGTCAAAACAGCATCCCACCCGCATCAAAAAACGGCGAGCCGCTCGAACTCACACTGTGGCACGGCATCAATCCCCCGCCAAACCGCGACGTATTTCAAACCCTCACAGACCAATTCAACAAAACACATCCCAATATCCAGATCAAACCAGTTTACATCGGTCAGCCCGACCAACAACTACCAAAAATACTAACAGCAATAGTTGGAAATGCACCGCCTGATTTGCTGTGGAATGGCCCCTCAATTGCAGGAAAACTAGCAGAACTCGACGCAATTGAACCCTTAGAAAACTGGCTCGACAAATCGCCCCGGAAAGCCGAAATTGACCCGGCACTCTTCGAGTCAATGGAACTCAGCGGACATACTTGGTCAGTTCCCCTAGGCACAAACAACGTCGCCATATTTTACCGTCCCAGCTTATTTGCAGCAGCAGGAATCAAAAAAGTGCCGCAGAATTGGGCGCAATTAAAGCAAGTAGCCCGATCGCTCACCCGCGACACCAACGGAGACGGCCGCACAGACCAACACGGCATAGTGCTCCCCCTAGGCAAAGGAGAATGGACAGTATTTACCTGGCTGCCATTCATGTTCAGCGCAGGCGGCGAACTCAAAGGCGAAATACCTCAAAATCCTGTACCCCAAATAGATAATCCCGGTTCTCACGCCGCCTTAGAATTGTGGAGCGACTTGTTAAAAGAAGGTTCAGCAATATTGTCAGCACCCGAACGCGGTTACGAACTCGACAATTTCATCGCCGGGAAAGTCGCCATGCAAATCACCGGGCCGTGGACGCTAGCACAGTTGCAGCAAAGCGCGATCGACTACGCAGCAATGCCTTTACCGCTCCTCAAACGCCCTGCAGCCGTCGTAGGGGGTGAAAACATATTTTTAATGAAAACCTCGCCAGAACGAGAGCGAGCAGCCCTAGTATTCTTAGAATACGTTATAGGTGAAGAATTCCAAACAGCATGGGCATTGGGAACAGGTTATTTACCCATTAACTTAAAATCGAGACAGAGCCAAGCTTATCAAAGCTTTGTGGAAAAAAACCCTGTTTTGCGAGTATTTTTAGAACAAATGAAGTCAGCCAGAGCGCGACCCATTATATCAGGTTACTCCCGCCTGTCAGAAAACCTCGGTCGCGCCATAGAGGCAACCCTTCTCGGCCGCAACCCCCAAGACGCGCTTAAAGAATCTCAAGAGCGTTTGACACTAACCTTAGATATTGCAACAGCCAAAGAGAAATAGACAAAAAAATTTTTTTTCCTGTAATATATCCGCTTTCACTGTATTCGATCGAAAAACTTAAAACCTCGATTGATGGTTAAAAATCTAGTGAAAATCACTACAGCCTGCAATTCTAATCAGAAACCGTGTTTATTGCCCGAAACTTACCTAAAAGCAGAGATTTTACGTCGCTGTTATTGGTATTTTAGGTATTATTGATCATGGTGCAAGATGTTAGGGTAAATTGAGTTACGATGGCCCGATACAAAAAGACACCCGCTCTCGCTCGATAATAAATTTTTAACAAAAACCAAAATTTACAAACCAATTGCTTAGCCATTAGAGATATATTTACAAAAAAGCGATACTCCCGAAATTCATGGGCAGATTTGATCAAACAAAAAAACCGCTCCCTCAACGGCACCACAAAAAGTTAGCTCAAAAGCTTCTCCCACTACCTACCACCCATGACCTACCATCACCTAATAGAAACATTTTCTCTACCCTGTGCCTGTCCCGTGCCACATCCTGAGATCCCAACAACCGTCCACCTTTTCCCCAAACGACAATGCAGACAAAGTTCCTTAACGCAATCAAAGGACATTCCTGGCGGTACTTCCTCGCAGTAGGCGCGATCGCCCTGGTCTACTATTGGGCATCACAATTCGCCATTTCCACCCTCACCCTCAGTTCAGAAATTTACCCGATGTGGCCAGCAGCAGGAATTGCCCAAGTCGCCCTGCTGCTGTTTGGGCGACAACTGTGGCCGGGAATCGCGATCGGAGGCTTCCTGTTCAGCATGAACGTACCGTCGGCCAACATCGTCACGGCATTGATCTCGGCAGGCGCCAGAAGCCTGCAAGCGTGGACGGGAACTTATCTACTCCAAGGCCTTAACTTTAGCGCCGGGCTCGATCGGCTCAAAGACGTTTTAGGAATAGTCGGGCTAGCAGCCTTGGGATCTACCCTGATCAGCTCCACCATCGGCAGCATCCTCGTATGCCTGAGTGGTATATCTAGCTGGAGCGATTTTGGCACGATTTGGGGGACTTGGTGGGTCGGAGACGCTATGGGAATTGTGCTCGTCGCCCCGCTGCTGCTGACGTGGCAACAATTGCCCAAAGTCCCCACCCATCGCAAACAGATAGCTGAACGAGCGATTTGGCTGCTGCTGCTACTAGCAGTCGGATGGCTCGTCTTTTGCTCCCGCACCCGCGCCGCCTACGCCCGCTATCCCCTCGAATACTTACCATTTCCCCTAGTAGTTTGGGCTGCTTTTCGATTCGGTCAGCGCTACACCGCCCTCTCCAACCTCATCCTCTGCGGCTTCGCCATCTGGGGTATCGCCCGAGGCAGCGGCCCCTTCCTCAAACACGCCAGCAGTATCCCCCAAGCGCTGTTATCCCTGCAAGCCTTCATCGCCGTCATCGCCGTCACCGGCTTAGTCTTAGCCGCCACCGTCGCCGAACGCCACCAAGCAGAAGCCTCCCTGCGCGCCAGCGAAGCCAGCCTCGCCAACGCCCAGCGCATCGCCCAGCTAGGCAACTGGGACTTAGACCGCAACGGCCAGCAATTGCGGTGGTCAGAGGAAATTTACCGCATCCTGGGACAGCAACCGGGAACTTTTGAACCCAGCCTGGAAGCCTTCTTGGAATACGTACACCCTGAAGACAGAGAATTAGTCAAAACCTCGATCGAAGCCGCTTTATTTCAGCAACAACCTTACAGTATCGATTACAGGCTCATACTCCCCGACGGTAGCAACCGCACAGTCTACGAACAAGCCGACGTCAACTCCCTCTACATCACCAGCACCGTCCAAGACATCACAGACAGAAAGCAAGCCGAAGCCGCGCTGCGTTCTTCAGAAGAAAGATTTTCCAAGGCCTTTCACGCCTCCCCAGTCGGGATCAGCATCTGCACCCTCACAGATGGATGCTTCCTCGATGCCAACGAAAGCTTTTTGCGCTCATTAGGCTGGCTGCGGCACGAATTTATCGGCCGCACTCCCAGCGACTTAGGTATATTTCTCAATTCAGAAGACGGGGGGAGGCTCGCCCAGATTTTGCAATCACAAAATTCGATCAGCAACCAAGAAATCAAAATTCGCACCAAAGCTGGCGAAGTGCGTGACTGGCTGCTGTCAGTGGAACTCATCCACCTCGGCAGCACTCAGTGCGTTTTAATCATGACCACCGACATCACCGAACGCTTGCGTTCCGAAGAATTCCGCCGGGCCGCATTAGCCGCCGAAGCTGCAAATAGATCTAAAAGCATTTTTCTCGCCAACATGAGTCACGAACTCAGAACCCCCCTCAACGCCATCATTGGCTACAGCGAGATTCTGCAAGAAGACGCCCGAGACCTTGGTGCCGAAGAGTTCATCGACGACCTCCAGAGAATTAACACGGCCGGTCAGCACCTACTCGCGCTGATTAAAGATATTCTCGACTTGACCAAAATTGAAGCAGGCCGCACCGACTTGCACGTCGAAACCTTCACCATTCCAACTCTGGTTGAGGAAGTAGTTGCCACGATCGCGCCGATGGCAGACAAAAATAGCAATATCCTAGAAATACAATGCTCCGAGGATATTGGCTCGATGCAGACAGACTTGACTAAACTCCGGCAGTCTCTGCTCAACCTCCTCAGCAATGCCGCGAAATTTACTTGCTCCGGTGCGATTACCTTCGCCGTTACCCGATCCGGCGAAATCCCCGCCGACGCTGCAAACAAAGGCAAAAAACTGGGAGCGTATAGAGGAGGTGGCCAAGCTGAAAATAGCTTGTCTCTCTTATCTTCCGCTCAAGATTGGATCATTTTTACGGTCAAAGATACCGGCATTGGCATGAGTCCCGAACAGTTAGCCAGAATCTTTGAGCCTTTCACCCAAGCCGATTCCTCAACTACTAAGAAGTACGGCGGCACTGGTTTGGGGCTGACGATTACTAAGAAATTCTGCGAAATGATGGGCGGAGACATTACCGCATTCAGCGAGGTGGACAAAGGTTCTACCTTTATCATTCGACTGCCAGCTATTTTCACCGACCTTTCAATTTTAACCGAAAATTCTGATAAATAATAATTTATTGACATTTCTTTTCGAGCGTTGCCAGTTTTATTAGCCTCCGCAATTCGCTGATTCTTTCGCTAGCAGGTATCGAGATTTTAAACATATAGCCAAATCATTAAAGCCGTTAGGATATAATTAGCGCAGTTTAAAGTTTTTTGGAGAGCAGAGATGCTCAATAGGCTTTTCGATCAAACCTAGGATTTGCTTGATCCCGTAGCTTTCGACTAACTGTATAGCTGCGTATATATAATATTATTAATTAAAAAGATATACTGTAGAAAGTTGCCTACAAAGCGCCAGAAATTATGCATCCCGACCTCCAGCGCCAACTCGAACAGCTCGGTTTAGCCAGCGAGTCTCCCCCTCCCACTGCCGAGCAGTGGCAGCTATTCTTAGAGCAGGTAAGTTGTAGCTACGACGGAACCCGGAGCCAGCAGGAACCGCTGCTGCAAGCTTGTTTGAGTTCCCAGTCGATGGCGCAGCAGGATTTTGCCTCCTCGCCCCAGTCCCCTAAAGACTCTCCAACAGCTTCAGAATTCGATCGACTGCCGATGAGTCTCAACAACTTGGGAGCGGGATTATGTATCCTTGACGCGAAGGGCTGTGTAATCTCGGTGAATCCAGAGGCAGAACGCTTGCTGGGGTGGCGAGAGTCGGAACTTGCAGGCATTTCTCTGCTAGAACGCATCGGGAAGCAAAAGAAAGGTAACAAATCCCAAGTTTTGATGGCTACGAAACAGTCACCCAGCAATACTGAAGATGGGAAGATCGCACCTACACTAGATTTACAACAGGCGATCGCTTCCAGTCAACGTTGCAACAATTGGGACGACGAGTTTTTGTGTAGCGACGGCAAGATGTTACCAGTTTCCTATTTTTTCTATCCCGCAGTTGAGGGCAGCGAAATATCAGTCTTGATGTTTTTTGACATTAGAGAATACAAGCAATCGCTCTCGATACTGCAAGCAGTTCTAAAATCTACAGATGCAGGAATTCTGGCGGTTGACAGAAACGGCAATATATGTAATTATAATCAGAAATTTATAGAGATGTGGGGCTTGTCCTCCAGCCAAGGAAAGTTGAGCCGATCGACCTTAGCCATACTCAAAAACACGCTCAAAACAGGATTCCCCTTCGACAGGGAACAATTAAAATACCCGCAAAGATTTCTCCCAAACGTGATTAAAGTGTCGGCAGATTCAGATACTCAAATCAGCGAATTATTAGAATTTAAAGACGGAAGAATTCTTGAATTAAATTCGTTGCCCTCAAAAGTCGGAGCGAAAACAGTCGGTAGGGTCTGGAGCTTTCGAGACGTTACAAAACTCAAAAAAGTAGAACAATCTTTGCAGTATCGAATAGAATTCGCTCAGTTGATTGCCCGTTTGTCAACCCATTTCATCAGCCAGCCCTTATCAGAAATAGATAAAAGCATCGATCGAACCCTGCAATCGATCTCCACCTTGAGCGGGTTTGACCGCAGTTACATCTACCTGTTATCATTCGACAAAACCCGCGCCCACAAAACCTACGAGTGGTGCGGCGAAAGCATTCCGGCAGTCAAAAACAGCACCGACAAACCAATAGAGATCGCACAAATCCCTTGGATCGCAGAAAAACTCGATCGCGCCGAATGCCTCTATATTCCAGAAATCGGCGAACTCCCGCCCCCAGCAATCGCCGAAATTGGCTATTTGATCGGTCACAATTCAGGCGAATTCCAGACAGAATCCCCATCCCAAACAATCAATCAAACAGCAACCGCCTTAATACCTTCGAGTGACGCTTCCCTAAATAATTTAGAATTAAAAGAACAGCTAAGAAATATTCAATTCTTGATAATTATTCCCCTAATTTGTAGTAAAAACCTAGTAGGATTTATCGGATTCGAGGGCTTACAGCAAACAGCAGGTCGAGCCACCGAAATATCCACAATATCCACACAGCTAAAAATGGTAGGAGAAATGCTCGCCAATGCCCTAGAGCGCAAGCGAGCAGAAGCAGCCTTGAGAGAATCCGAAACAAAATACCGCAGCATCTTTGAAAACGCAGTCGAAGGCATATTCCAGACAACGCCGACCGGGCACTACCTCAGCGGCAATAACGCACTAGCCCGAATTTACGGCTACGAATCCTGTACCCAAATGCTCGCGGAACTCACCGATATCAACCGTCAATTTTACGTTAACCCCCATCGGCGCGCCGAGTTTATGGCCCTATTGGGCGCGCGCCACCAAGTGTCAAAATTTGAATCCCAAATATACCGCCGAGACGGTAGCACGATTTGGATTTCCGAAAACGCGCGCAGTATCTGCGACGAAAACGGCAGCGTTTTGTACTACGAAGGCACAGTCCAAGACATCACCGATCGCAAACAGGCAGAATCCGCCATGCAGTTGGCCCTAGAAGCAGCAGAATCAGCCAACCGGGCAAAAAGCACATTTCTCGCCAACATGAGCCACGAACTTCGCACACCCCTCAATGCCATCATCGGCTACAGCGAAATGCTTAAAGAAGAAGCCGAAGAATTGGGCAGTTGCGAATCCGTCCCCGACCTCGAAAAAATCTGCAGCGCCGGCAAACACCTGCTGTCCCTGATTGACGACATCCTAGATATTTCTAAAATTGAAGCAGGCCGAATGGATCTCTACTTAGAAACATTCGACATTCATACCTTAATTGAAAGTGCTGTTGCCACGGCCAGGCCGCTGGTCGAGAAAAACGGTAATACCCTAGAAGTGTACTGTCCAGACAACCTCGACACCATGCACGCGGACATGACAAAAGTGCGGCAAGTGCTGCTTAATTTGCTCAGCAACGCTGCCAAGTTCACACAAAACGGGAAAATTGCGATCGGAGTGGAAAGAATTAAAAATGAACAATTAAAAATGAAAAATCAAGAGGAATCTTCCGAAATTTTAATTTCCAACTCCGAATTTTTAAGTTTCCGCGTCGCCGACACCGGCATCGGCATGACACAAGAGCAATTGCAGCGAGTTTTCCAACCTTTCACCCAAGGTGATGCCTCGACTACCCGCGAGTACGGTGGCACCGGTTTGGGACTAGCAATCAGCCAGCGCTTCTGTCAAATGATGGGCGGCAGCATTGAGGTCAGCAGCACCTTGGGCTCCGGCACCACTTTCACCGTGCTCTTGCCCAAAGCCATCACACATCCGGAAATCCCCAACAAAGTCCACGACAGCATTAGCCCTCCCGATGCCCCCGCTGTCGGCACGGTGCTGGTAGTTGACGACGACCCGATCTCGCGGGATTTAATCGAGCGCGCCCTCAGTCGCCAAGGACTGCACGTAGAAGTCGCCGGCGGTGGCGAGCAAGCTCTCCGGCTCGCTAAGCAACTACGGCCAGACGCCATCACCCTGGATGTGATCATGCCCGGAATGGACGGCTGGGCGGTACTCTCAGCGCTGAAGGCAGACCCTGACCTTGCCGAAATTCCCGTAATCCTGCTATCCTTTGTGGGCAACAAAAGCCTCGGCTTTGCATTGGGTGCCTCGGACTACCTCACCAAACCAGTGGACGGCAAACGGCTGGCTGCCTTGTTGAACAAGTACCGACGCGACCAAGACGGCGTTGCAAGTAACAATTTGACCTGTCAGATTCTCATTGTGGAAGACGACGTTGCCACGCGCGAAATACTGCGATGCGTACTAGAAACACAAGGCTGGGCAGTAACGGAAGCTGACAGCGGACGCGCTGCTCTCGATCGGCTAAAAGTTGCTCGCCCGCACCTGATATTACTGGATTTGATGTTGCCAGAAATGGATGGTTTTGAGTTGCTCAGCGAAATTCGCAAATCTCATTCGGGAGATCCTATACCGATTGTTGTGATCACGGGGAAAAACTTGACACCGGCTGAAAGCCAGCAGCTAAACGGCTACGTCGAGCGGGTGCTACAAAAGGGAGTCTACAGTTGCGATAGTTTGTTGCGCGATGTTCGCTCTATAGTGAATGACAGGTTCGATCGCAGGTACGACTCGAAAGGCAAGGAGAACACCAATGGCTAAAATCCTGTTGGTCGAAGATAACGAAATGAATAGGGATATGCTTTCCAGGCGTCTGGCCCGCAAGGGACACGAGGTCTTTATTGCTGTTGACGGTGCTGAGGGAGTGTCGATGGCGCTCGCGAAAGTACCGGATTTGATTCTGATGGATATGAGTCTGCCGGTTCTAGACGGGTGGCAAGCAACGCAGCAAATTAAGGCGGCTCCTGAAACTAGCAGGATTCCGGTGATTGCGCTGACGGCTCACGCAATGGCGGGCGATCGTGAAAAGTGTCTGGCTGCAGGCTGCAATGACTATGACACTAAACCGGTCGAGTTTCCCCGACTTTTGGGTAAAATTGAAACTCTTCTGAAAGAGGCCCTGACATGAAAGGTGACGAGGGCAGCGTGCTGGTTGTTGACGACAATGAGGTAAACCGCGATTTGCTGGCCCGCCGACTTCAGCGTCAAGGCCATCTGGTGACTGTTGCTGAAGATGGTCTCCAAGCTCTGGAAATGTTGCGAACAGAGCCTTTTGATTTGGTTCTGCTAGACATTATGATGCCGCAAATGAACGGCTATCAAGTGCTCGAAAGTCTGAAGGCGGATGAAAAGTTGCGCCATATCCCGGTGATTATGATTTCGGCGGTGGACGATATCGACAGTATCGTCCGGTGTATAGAGTTGGGCGCGGAGGATTATCTTTCTAAACCGTTCAATCCGGTATTGCTTAAGGCTCGGATTAGCGCTTGTCTGGAAAAGAAGCGACTGCGGGATAAGGAACAGGCATATTTACATGAGTTGGCGCAGGAAAAGGAAAAGTCTGAGCGTTTGCTGTTAAATATTTTACCGAGGGCGATCGCACAGCGCCTCAAACACGGGGAAATTACGATCGCCGACAGTTTCGCTGAGGTAACAGTGATGTTTGCCGATTTGGTCGGTTTTACTAAGCTTTCGGCTCATTTATCGCCGGCCCAATTGGTGGAGTTGCTCAACGAGATTTTTTCGGCTTTTGACGAGTTGGCCGAGCGCTACGGACTTGAGAAAATTAAGACGATCGGCGATGCTTATATGGTGGTTGGCGGTTTGCCGACGCCCAGCGAGGATCACGCCGAGTCGATCGCCGAAATGGCGCTGGAAATTCAAGCAGCAATGACTAAGATACATACCAAGGGAGGTCAGCCACTCAGCATCCGCATCGGCATCCACACAGGCCCGGTAGAAGCTGGGGTAATCGGTACTAAAAAATTTACTTACGATTTGTGGGGAGATACGGTAAATACAGCTTCCCGGATGGAATCTCAAGGCGTCCCCGGCAGCATTCAGGTGACAGTTGCTACCTACGAACGCTTGCGGGGTAAGTACGTTTTTGAGGAGCGTGGCGTGATTCCCGTGAAGGGGAAAGGCGATATGATGACTTATCTGCTTGTGGCCCGAAACGCTTAATTAATCATTGGGCATTGGGCATCGAGTAGCGGTAACTAATATCAACAGTCAACAGTCAACAGTCAACAAATCATCAAATGAGCGTAAATTCTAACCTTTTAATGTACGCCCAATGGGCGGGAATTCTGACAGTAGCTTTGGCTATTTTAACAGTTATAGCATTTATCTTCAAATGGGGTTTTCGCTTCCGATTGGTAGGAGTGACAAGCTTTATGGGCGTAATTGCTGCGAGTATATTTGGTCTGGGTTTGGGACTGTTTTCTCGTACAGAAATTCCGGGTGCAGTTCGCTATTCTTTAGTTTACGATACTGGCGGCGCTCAAACAGTAGTTACTGTGCCACCTACGATCACCGAATCGGAATTAGAAGCAACGATGCAGCAAGCGGCTGCGGATTTGTACTCTCCAGGGCGCTCTGGGCGGGGCAGAGACTACATGACAATCCGGGTTCGTACAGTGGTACATCCTGAACCTGGGCTGTCGCAGCCACTGTTTTTGGGCGAGGTGAGACGATCGCTCGCCACTCGTTATGATGACAAAATGGCGATCGAAATCTTCCCCGAAAAAGTCGCAATTTTGAAAAAATACCAAGCCTAAAAGTAGTGATTGTTGGGTGCTCCATGTGCACCCAGCCTTTTGCATAGATTCGATCGCTCTTATTAAAATTATCTGCGTTTATCCGTGTTCATCGGCCTTAAATCTGCGGTTGAGCCTATAAAAAACCAAAAATACTAAAAAAAATTATGACTCAAAATACAGAACAATTACTAACAGACCTCACCGATGCCTTTAACCCATTTTATCCCTTACCAGCAGGCGACCCGCAATATGTTGACTGTCAAGAAGTGCGAGGAGATGACAATATTACCCTAGACTTGGGCCGCAACATTCAGCGTTCCAAACAGATGACTTATCAGTATCAGTTATACGCCGGACACCGGGGGGCGGGAAAATCAACCGAATTGCTGCGCCTAGAGGATCATCTAAAAAAACAAGGTTATTTTGTCGTTTATTTCGCTGCTGACGAACAAGATATCAATCCCGAAGATACAGAATACACAGATATTTTGCTCGCTTGCACCAGGCACTTTTTAGAAGCAATTAAAGATGCTGATCCAAAACCTTTGCGCGATTGGATGGAAAGCCGCTGGAACGATTTAAAAGATTTAGCCCTGTCAGAAGTATCTTTTGAAACATTGAACTTAGAGATGCAAATTTCTCAGTTTGCCAAGCTGACGGCGAATGTGAGAAACGAACCGAGTTTGCGCCAAAAAATTCGAGAAAAAGTTAATCCCTACACATTAACGCTGATTGATGCGTTGAATGAGTTTATTGTCAATGCTAAAAATAAATTGCCCAGCAAATATTCAAAACTGGTGGTGATAGCCGATAATTTAGATCGGATTGTGCCGTTTTCCAAAGACCCAGGAGGACGTAGCAATCTCGATGAAATTTTCTTAGACCGCAGCGAACAACTCAAAGCTTTAAAATGTCACGTAGTTTACACCGTACCGATTTCGATGGTGCATTCTAACCGCGCTGCCGATTTAAGCAATAATTATAGCAATCCTCCCCAAGTGCTACCGATGATTATGGTACGCAAACCCAGCGGTGAAGTTCACCCGCCGGGACTTGCTAAAATGAAAGAGTTGATTGAGAAGCGGGTAAAACAAGTTGACGCGCATTTATCTTTAGAAACAGATTTTTTTGACACCGCAGAAACTCTTGAACGGCTGTGTTTGATGAGTGGAGGCCACGTCAGGAATTTGATGTTGATGATGCAAGAAGCTATCAAGAAGACGGATAATTTGCCCATTACTGCGAAAGCAGCGAAAAGGGCAATTGCGAACCTGCGGGATGTCTACCGCAAAACTGCCGGACAAAATGAATGGTCTATTTTAGCACAAGTATCTCTTTCTCGTCGGATACTGAATGACGAACAGCACCGCAATTTGCTATTTAGTCGCTGTATTTTGGAATACAGATACTTGGAAGAAGAAGAAGACATCCTGTCTTGGTATGATGTTCACCCGCTAATTAAAGGCATTCCGGAATTTAAGGAAGCAGTCGCTATACTTCAGTCATGAAACCAGAAGCAATTGATTGGGACGAAGATTTACCACCAGCAGAACCGGAGGAAGAATATCGAGATCTGGTACGCAGTATCAAGCGGACAAAAGGCTTTAGCTTGTTGTTTGTTGAGTGTTCGCCGGCGGAGGGAGAACGCTGGATTACTAGAGTTAAAACAGATATTCCGCAGCAAAAAATTGAGGTTTTGCGGCTGAAGGAATCGGTTTATGATTTTTACAATCTAATTGAAGAGTTGCCAAATCGCGATCGCATCAATGTCCTATTCGTCCAGGGTTTAGAATATTCACTTTATGAATACGAACAAGAGAAAAAGGATATCGGCTGGGAAAGTAAGGATATTTACTCTTACAGTTGGCGGGGTGTGCCGCCTGTTTTAATTAATTTAAACCAGCAGCGAGAACGATTTCGAGATAATTTTAAAATTTGTTTTGTTTTTCTGTTGCCTAAGTTTGCAATTGATTATTTTATTCAGCGGGCGCCGGATTTCTTTGATTGGCGATCGAGTTTATTTAAGTTGTCGATGGATAAAGAACTGCTGCAACTGGAATCCAGGCAGGCTTGTTGGGAAAGAGGGAACCTAGAAGATTATCTAGCTTTGACTCCCCAAGAACGAAAACGGGAATTGGTGAGGATTCAAACTTTAATTGATGAGGATGGGCAAATACCCAAACAAAAAGCTGAATTGTTTTTTGAACAAGGTTTATTGTATAGCTATGCTGAAGAATATGCAAAGGCGATCACCTGCTACGACAAAGCCTTAGAAATCAAACCAGATTTTCACGAAGCCTGGAACAATCGGGGCAATGCACTGGGTAATTTAGGCAGGTGGGAAGAAGCGAGATCCTCCTACGACAAAGCCTTAAAAATCAAACCAGATTCATACGAAGTCTGGAACAATCGGGGCATTGCACTGAGTAATTTAGGAAGATTGGAAGAAGCGATAGCCTCCTTCGACAAAGCCTTACAAATCAAACCAGATTCATACGAAGCCTGGTACAATCGGGGTCTTGCACTGGATAATTTAGGAAGATTGGAAGAAGCGATCACCTGCTACGACAAAGCCTTAGAAATCAAACCAGATTTACACGAAGCCTGGAACAATCGGGGCACTGCACTTGGTAATTTAGGAAGAGTGGAAGAAGCGAGATCCTCCTTTGACAAAGCCTTAGAAATCAAACCAGATGATGACGAAGCCTGGTACTATCGGGGCATTGCACTGGGTAATTTAGGCAGATTGGAAGAAGCGATAGCCTCATTCGACAAAGCCTTAGAAATCAAACCAGATGATGACGCAGCCTGCTACTATCGGGGCTATGCACTGAGTAATTTAGGAAGATGGAAAGAAGCGATAGCCTCCTACGACAAAGCCTTAGAATTCAAACCAGATTCATACGAAGCCTGGAACAGTCGGGGCTATGCACTGCGTAATTTAGGAAGATGGGAAGAAGCGATAGCCTCCTACGACAAAGCCTTAGAATTCAAACCAGATTCATACGAAGCCTGGAACAATCGGGGCTATGCACTGCGTAATTTAGGAAGATGGGAAGAAGCGATAGCCTCCTACGACAAAGCCTTAGAATTCAAAC
>NZ_JAUBPI010000014.1:66962-89752 GCF_036700645.1 Microcoleus sp. S36b_A4
CAGATTATCACGAAGCCTGGAACAATCGAGGCATTGCACTGGATGATTTAGGAAGATTGGAAGAAGCGAGATCCTCCTACGACAAAGCCTTAGAATTCAAACCAGATTCATACGAAGCCTGGTACAATCGGGGCAATGCACTGGGTAATTTAGGAAGATGGGAAGAAGCGAGATCCTCCTACGACAAAGCCTTAGAAGTCAAACCAGATTTACACGTTGCCTGGAACAATCGGGGCTATGCACTGGGTAATTTAGGAAGATGGGAAGAAGCGATCACTTCCTACGACAAAGCCTTAGAAATCAAACCAGATAAAGACGAAGCCTGGAACAATCGGGGCAGTGCACTGGCTGGTTTAGGAAGATGGGAAGAAGCGATAGCCTCCTTCGACAAAGCCTTAGAAATCAAACCAGATTTACACGAAGCCTGGAACAATCGGGGCATTGCACTGGGTAATTTAGGAAGATTGGAAGAAGCGATAGCCTCCTGCGACAAAGCCTTACAAATCAAACCAGATTATCACCCAGCATTTTATAATAAAGCTTGCTATTATGCCTTACAGAGTCAGATTGACCAAGCGATTCAGAATTTGCAGCAAGCCATCAATCTGAATCCTGAGAAATACCGAGACATGGCAAAAACTGACTCGGATTTTGACAGAATTCGATCGCATACTCGGTTTCAAGCCTTGATTCAAGGATAGATAGTTTGATCTAATAATTAAGAGTGAGGTAAAAGATGACTAAACTAAATGTAACTGTAACTAATGACAGGTTTCCCGAACTCATCGCCCGTGTCGAGGATACTGGAGAACGAATTGTCATAGAACAGGAAGGAAGAGCGATCGCTGCTATCATTACTTATGCTGATCTGAAGCGATTGGAAGCACTAGAAGCTGCCCTAATTCACAAAGCAAAACTAGAAGAATATCAATGGCTAAAAGCTGCGATACGCAATCGGGCTTTTGATTCCCTAAGAGACTCAGCAGAAGATATCTACACTTTAGCTGATGGCTTGCCATTCCACGACTCAGAATGGATTAAAACAGTAGCGCTCGATCCTAATTTTGGTTCTATCCTCGACCCCGAAGAAGACATTTATACCATAGCTGACGGTAAACCATTCCATGACCAAGGGTAAGATTTTCCTAGTACCGTTTCCCTATGATGATTTATCGGCAAACAAACTGCGTCCTGTAGCTTGCTTGACTAACCCTTTGGGAGCGCGACGCCATGTTATTCTTGCTTATATTACAAGTCGCGTACCAACAAATCTACTGGAAACAGATATCGTATTAGATGCTTTTCATCCCGACTTTCCTGCTTCGGGGCTGCGGGTGCCATCTGCTATCAGGCTGCATCAACTGGTGACTGTTTCTACAGTGGTTGTTCAGCGTGAGTTGGGTGAATTATCATCAAATACACAGGCTCAAATTGCTGAAAAGCTCTGCAATTTGCTAAGTAAGTGATCGCCGATAGGTGAAAATTATATCAGGACTTACGCAACTTTTAAAGTTTTACACTACCCGTAGTAATAAGGGCCGCAATGCACTACAAATAGGGTGGATCTGTAAGTCCTTTTATATCTTGGGTGAGGTTGGCCACAGCTCAGTGCGATCGCCCTTTCCTCTTTTCTACGCAGTCATATAAAAAAATTAGTATTAATCTATACTTCCCAATCCCAGTTCTAGAAGTATAATGAAAAAAATTGAAAAAGTCCCCAAATTCCTGTAAAATTGCCATAAATAACCAAATAGTCGCGATCAAAAGCACTCAAAGGCGAAAAAGATCGCATATAAAAAAGAAAAGAATCAATTAGACAGAAAATAAAGAGGTGAAACCCCTTGCAAAAATTAGCCAGCATAGAAAAGCCGATCGACTCAGGGGAAAAATCCATAGCAGTCAACACCCAAAAGGCTCAAACCTTATACGAACGCGGCAACGCCCTAGAAGCAATGGGACGATTCCAAGCTGCGATCGAATCTTGGCAAGAAGCGATCGAACTTGAACCAAAATTTTATGAAGCGTGGTACAACCAAGGCGTAGCCCTCAAAAAATTGGGCCAGCTAGAAGAAGCGATCGCAGCCTACAACCAATCCCTAAAAATCAAACCAAACAATCCCGAAGCGTGGTATAATCGGGCCAACGTTTTGCGGAAGATCAACAGACTCTCAGAAGCGATCGCATCCTACGAAAAGGCGCTCGAACTCAACCCCAGCTACCCCGAAGCTTGGACGAACCGCGGCAACACCCTCGTCAGCTTAGAGAAATTATCAGAAGCGATCGACTCCTACGACAAAGCCATCGCCATCAAACCAGACTACTGCGAAGCTTGGTACAACAAAGCATTTGCCCTGAGAAAATCAGACCAAAATACAGCCGCGATCGCCTCCTACGACAAAGCGATCGAACTCAAACCAGATTTGCATCAAGCCTGGTACAACCGCGGCTTAGCCCTAGCCGATGAAAAACTCTACCCGGAAGCCGTCGCCTCCTACGACAAAACCCTGCAACTGCGGCCGAATTCCGCCGAAGCCTGGAACAAACGCGGCAGGGCGATCGCACAAATGGGACAATTTGAAGCAGCGATCGCATCCTGGGACAAAGCCCTCGCACTGAAGCAAAACGACAGCGAAACCTTTTATAACCGTGGCTTAGCCTTCGCAAACTTACAACGCTTGGAAGAAGCAATTGCCTCTTGGGACAAAACCCTAGAGTTGCAGCCAGACAACACCGAAGCCTGGTACAACCGCGCCATAGCCCTCAAAAAAATTCAACGATTTACCGAAGCGATCGCCTCCTACGATAAAATCATCGCACTCACACCCGACGATCCCAACCTGTACTATCAAAAAGCTTGCCTTTACGCCCTGGAAAAAGCAGCAGGCGAACTCACAAACAGCCCCGAACTTGTAGCCAGCAGCATCCGGCTGGCGATCGAAAACTTATCCAAGGCGATCGAACTCAATCCGCATAAATACCGGAAATTGTGCAAAAATGACTCTAAATTGCGTACAATACGGGAAGAAGTGCGGTTTTTAGCTTGATTTCAGGGTAGCAATGATTGATGGAGACGGATGCCGCACTGCAACCTTTGTAGGCAAAACAGCACCATAAACCCCAATCATGCAAACCCTAGACAAAACTCAAGCAAAATTCGCTCAACTGGCAGCCCACCTCAGAGAAGTTAACGACATCGAATCAGCCTCGTCGCTGCTGCATTGGGATCAATCAACTTATATGCCCGCCAAAGGTGCAAATGCCAGAGGCCGCCAGTTGGCTACTCTCAAACAAATATCCCACGAAAAATTTACCGACCCCAAAATAGGTGAACTCCTAGAAGACTTGCGTTTCTACGAACAAACCCTCCCCTACGACTCCACCGCAGCCAGCCTGATCCGCATCGCCCGCAGAGACTACGATCGCGCCGCCAGAGTCCCCGCAACCTTTATGTCCGCACTCTGCCGCCACCAAGCCGACAGCTACGAAGCTTGGGCTGCGGCCAGGGCAGCCAACAATTTCGCAGCCGTTGAGCCGTATCTCGAAAAAACCCTAGAATTAAGCAGGCAATACGCCGACTTTTTCCCCGGCTACGAACACATTGCCGATCCGTTGATAGATCGTAGCGACTACGGCATGAAAGTATCCCTGCTGCGCCCGCTTTTCGCCAAACTGCGTGAAGAATTAGTGCCGATAGTCGAAGCCATCACCTCGCAACCTCCCGCCGACGACTCCTGCTTGCACCAAGACTTCCCAGAATCCCAGCAACTAGAATTTACCCGTAAAGTCGTAGAACGCATGGGGTACGACTTCCAACGGGGACGGCAAGACACCACCCTGCACCCGTTCATGACCAACTTCTCCATAGACGACGTACGAATTACCACCCGCGTCTATGAAGACCACTTGGATCAAGCACTCTTCAGCAGCATCCACGAAGCCGGACACGCCCTCTACGAACTCGGAAATTCCCCGGAATTTGAAGGCACGCTTCTGGCAGGCGGCATTTCCTCCGGCGTCCACGAAAGTCAATCGCGACTTTGGGAAAATTTGGTCGGGCGCAGCCGCGGTTTTTGGGAATGTTTCTATCCGCAACTCCAAGGCGTATTTTTGCGACAGTTGGGACACGTATCCACGGACGCATTTTACCGGGCAATTAACAAAGTCTCACGATCGCTCATCCGCACCGACGCCGACGAAGTAACCTACAACCTCCACGTCGCCATCCGCTTTGACCTAGAATTGGCAATGGTAGAGGGAAAACTAGCAGTGCGAGACCTCCCCGAAGCCTGGAACGAACGTTATAAAACCGACCTCGGCGTTGTCCCAGCCACCGATAGCGAAGGCGCGATGCAAGATGTTCACTGGTATGTTGGTACGATCGGCGGAATGTTCCAAGGTTACACCCTCGGCAACTTGATGAGCGCTCAATTCTACGAAACAGCAGTAAAAATCAATCCTGAAATTCCCGTAGAAATAGAACAGGGCAATTTTAGCGTACTCCACGACTGGCTAAAACAAAATATCTACCAGCACGGCCGCAAATACACTGCTGTCGAATTGATCGATCGCGTTACAGGTTCACCTTTAACTATCGATCCCTTTATCCGCTACATTCGCCACAAATACGGGGAATTTTATGTCATTTGAGGGATAGCAACTTCACTTTGCAGATTTTAAAATGGCATTAAAAAAAGTAGCCCCCTAAAAATAAAGGGCGATACTCACAAAGTATCGCCCTGTTTTACAACGAAAATCAAAAATTCTAAATAAGGGAGTATGTATGTCGGAACTCTTTCAGGCTGTTATCGCCAGCGACGAAAAAACCGACTTCCGTCAGTTTGTCAGCGATTTGCGCGCTTTGGGAAACAAATATTTACTGCGAAACGACATAGTTAACGCTTTTGCCACCTACTGCACCAAATACGAAAAGCCTGAACAGTTCCATCAATCTTCTCTTTTAAGCAAACTGATTTACTACGTTCAGGAAATTATTCTCGAAGATGGCAGCCTTTGCATCCTGCTGCGACCAAAAATTGCTACAATGGAAATAGTGCGAGTTGCAGACGACTTAACTGTTGAGCAGATGACAGTGCAAGAATTGCTCGATGTGCGCGATCGCTTCGTCAACTACTTTCACCCCCAAGAAGGCGAGATTCTCGAACTAGATTTCGGGCCTTTTTACGATTATTCCCCCACAATTCGCGACCCCAAAAACATCGGCAAAGGAGTGCAATTCCTCAACCGATACCTGTCTAGCAAACTATTTCAAGACGCCAGACAGTGTCAGGAAGCTCTATTTAATTTCTTGCGGATTCACCGCTACAACGGCGTACAATTACTAATTAACGATCGCATAAAATCCCAAGAACAACTTTCAGAACAAGTCAAAAAAGCCCTCACCTTTGTTAGCGAACTTTCTGAAGAAGAACCCTACGAGAGATTTCGAGCGGTTTTGCAAATGATGGGTTTCGAGGCAGGTTGGGGAAATACCGCCGCCCGCGTGCATGAAACCCTAGCACTTCTTGACGAATTAATTGATGCCCCCGATCCACAAACCCTAGAAGCATTTATTTCTCGCATCCCGATGATTTTCAAAATCGTCCTAGTTTCTCCTCACGGCTGGTTCGGCCAAGAAGGAGTTTTGGGGCGACCGGATACGGGAGGTCAGGTAGTTTATGTCCTCGATCAAGCCAAGAGTTTAGAGAAACAACTGCAAGAAGACATTCATCTTGCCGGTCTCGATAGTTTAGGAGTCAAACCTAAAGTAATTATTCTCACCCGGTTAATTCCTAACAGCGACGGCACGCCCTGCAACAAACGTTTGGAAAAAGTTCACGGCACAGACAATGCTTGGATTTTGCGGGTTCCCTTCCGCGAGTTCAATCCCAAACTGACTCAAAATTGGATTTCGAGGTTCGAGATTTGGCCTTATTTAGAAACTTACGCGATCGATGCAGAAAAAGAACTGTGGGCTGAGCTTGAGGGCAAGCCAGATTTAATTGTCGGCAACTATTCAGACGGCAACTTGGTAGCGTTTTTGCTATCTAGAAAACTCAAAGTTACTCAGTGCAATATTGCCCATGCGCTGGAAAAATCCAAATATTTGCTCAGCAATCTTTACTGGCAAGAATCAGAGGAAAAGTACCATTTTTCGCTGCAATTTACGGTCGATATAATTGCCATGAATGCAGCTAATTGTATTGTTAGCAGCACCTATCAAGAGATTGTGGGCCAATCCGATAGTGTTGGTCAGTACGAATCTTACAAGTGTTTTACCATGCCGGATTTGTACCACGTTGTGAACGGGATTGAACTGTTCAGCCCTAAATTCAACGTCGTGCCGCCGGGAGTTAACGAAAGTGTGTACTTTCCCTACACGCGGATCGAAGACCGGGTCCAAGGCGATCGCGATCGGCTCAACGAACTGCTGTTTACTCTAGAAGACCCGGAACAAGTCTTTGGAAAACTCGACGCTCCGCACAAGCGCCCTTTATTTTCGATGGCCCGGCTCGATCGCATTAAAAACATGACAGGCTTAGCAGAATTGTTTGGAAAAAGCCAGGAATTGCAAGAAAAATGCAACTTAATTCTAGTAGCCGGCAAGCTGCGGGTCGAAGAAACCGAAGACTACGAAGAAGCAGAAGAAATTAAAAAACTCTACGCAATTATCGACCAATACAACCTTCACGGTAAAATTCGCTGGCTGGGAGTGAGGCTTTCCAAAAGCCTGTCCGGCGAAATCTACCGGGTAATCGCCGACACCCAAGGTATATTTGTTCAGCCAGCCTTATTTGAAGCTTTCGGCTTGACAATTCTCGAAGCAATGATTACCGGTATTCCTACTTTCGGGACACAGTTTGGTGGCCCGCGGGAAATTATTCAAGATGGCGTAAATGGGTTTTATATCAACCCGACCAACCACCAGGAGACTGCCCAAAAAATTCTAGCTTTTTTATCGAAATGCGAACACGATCCCAACTATTGGTATGAAATTTCAACGCGAGGCATTGACCGAGTTTACAGCACGTATACCTGGAAAATTCATACTACCAAGCTGCTGACTCTGGCGCGGACTTACGGTTTTTGGAACTACTCGTCCAAGGAAAACCGCGAAGATATGCTCCGCTACGTAGAATCGCTGTTTTATCTCATTTACAAGCCAAGAGCAAAGGCTTTATTGGCAGAACACGCAAATCGATAAGTCGCGAGTTTTGCTTATATCAAATCCCTTGGTATCGCCATTATTCATCTCTCTCTTCCCTTTCTCTGTATCCTCTGCATCAAGAGGGGTTTAATAATTCCCATACAACCGAAATTGATATTACGGGGAGATTGAAGGAAAAAACTTCGCTTTTCATAGATCAACTTTGTAGAAAATTCGCCTGTAAAGATTTGTGAATGACGGCAGGTTTTGTACCATAAGACTGAGGCTAAAAGACGTGGTTTATACGAAAATATGAGCTTTGGTAACGAAACATCTCGGAATCAAGTGGGTTTATTAGGAATAGTGCGAACCGGCCCCTACTTCTAACAGGTAAGTTGTGAGTGCTGGTGTCCCGAGTGCTGAAATTCTAGAGACCGGGGCAGATATAGCAACCGCGCCAGACGCTTAGAACTTTCTTAATGGCTCAAACCAATGCGGTCTATTACCCCTTCCCTCGGACTTCTTCTTACCCGATGGCGAAGTAGAAGGGCATTCTTCCCTCTTGCTTTTGCTATATGTCTCAGAAAGCTGTCCGGGTAATACAATTAGATTTAGAAACTTGAAAACAGGGAAACCCTGTCAAACCTTACTAACAGGATGAAATTTATGCGTGTGACTACTGTTACGATTTTCAGCTTGATCGCTCTGCTCGCTCCCGGCTTAACCCGAAAGGCAATTGCTGCTTTTGACTCCGAGCCTTTGGTGCAGGAACAGTACCGCAGAGACTTTACGGCTCCCGCCGATCCGGGTGCGTCAGCATCGCCCGAGGGAAAGTCCGAAGCAGATATGTTTAACAAGCCTTTTTACGCGGGCGAGCAGGCGCCAGTCAGAAAGGAAAAAACTATCTCGGCGGGAGCTGATGGGCCAGAAGTTGCTGCCATACAGCAACGGTTGCAGGTGCACAGTTTCAAGGTGGGGACGATCGACGGTTCCTATGGCTCTCGCACTACATCGGCGGTTCGTGCCTTTCAGCAGTCTAAGGGTTTGAACTCAGACGGCATTGTGGACAAAGAAACTTGGACAGCTTTAGCAGCAGATCCAGCGCCTGCTCCTGAAACTGTGCAGAACAATGCTCCAATTCTGAGCAATGCTGCTGTTGCCGGCAATCCTCCAACTCTTCTAAATAAAGGCGCTGTCGGTTCCAAGGTGAAGACGCTACAGGTGCGTTTGGAAATGCAGGGTTACGATCCGGGCCCGATCGACGGCATTTTTGGCGCTCGCACTGCTACGGCTGTCAAGAACTTTCAGAAATTCAAGGGTTTGACGGTTGACGGCATGGTTGACGAAACAACCTGGAAGGCGCTGGGCCAAAAGTAAGCGACGAGTGAAACATACGGAAAATTGCTGTGGCGATAACTCATGATTGAACCCGGTGTGCCAAAATGACCGGGTTTCTCGATGTTGGGCGATCGAGCAATTTGGTCATTCGCCTGCGGATTTATCAGTGGGTCGCTGTGTTTTATCTAAAATCTAAAATCTAAAATCTAAAATCGATTGACCGATCGCTCTGTTGTGTGCTATAGTATTAAAATGTCAAAATGCGGATATGGCGGAATTGGCAGACGCGCCAGATTTAGGTTCTGGTTCCGAGAGGAGTGAAGGTTCAAGTCCTTTTATCCGCATAACAGATTGTATTCCCAAACTAAAAACCCCCACCCTTGGTTTAGCAGAGTTTGTGCTGCCTTGTGAACGGCATCCCGGAATTGAAGGTTGTATTACAACCCACATTCCGCAGTTCTGGCTTTGATGACTAAGGATTTTCATACATTCAGTGTAGGAAAAATGTCTGTGCCTATCTTTTCTAATTTTAGTATCATTATTTCCCGATTTTGGCGAGATATAAGAAATTTGAATTCACAGATATTTTCTAATATATTCCTTCGGCAATATCTGAACTCATTCTTCCTAAATTAGCCATCACAATTCCGGCAACATGAGTGTTCGGTTGCCACTTATTTGAATTTATTTAACAATATTCTCCGGTTTGTTTTCCGAGTTACCCATCTTCAACTATTAAATAATATTGACCGCAAACCTTTCCTAAATAATTTAATATCTCCCGACGTTCCTTTGTTAAGTTGCTTATTTGTTCGGCTCCATTTAGGTTGACTAAATGTACGGCTTGAAACATCTAAAATACCCACCACATCGTCGGTTTATTTGTCAATTTCTTGACCTGGTTTCTGATGCTGGCATTGGCTGATTCTAATTCTTGTCTCAACTTTCTTATTCGCGAGATTATATACTAATAAACATACTCCCATTATCATGGCAATTGCTTCTACTCTCTGGGGTTTTTTCACGAAGACGCTTGATGTGAAAAATAATGGGTCTTTTAAAAATCTAAATCCTCTTTCGTTACTTTGTTGAGCTTTGTATTCTTCTAATATTTGCTGGTTGGTTATTTCGTTTTTATCTAAAATGTTTGTTGCCAGTATAACTCTCCCTGCTTTGATTTTTTCGGCTGATATTATTTCGGGTCTGGTTTCTATTTTACCGATTATTTGATAGGCTATTGTGTCTATATTACTAGCTTTTTTGGTGGGTGTTTCTGGTTTTTTATGGCTTTTTTCTTGACATTTGATTTCGGTAATTTGGTGATATTTCCATGTGTCTGATAGATTTTTTATTGCGGTTTCTGCGTCGGCAACACAGGCAAAGTTTTACCGGGACAGCTTGCGTAGTGCGGCTTGGGCGCTTGATTCTTGTTTGTTTACTTGTTTGTCTATTTGTTTGATGCTTGCTTGTTTCCTGAGTTCACTTTCTATGACTAACAATCTTTGTTTTATGTTTCCATATTCGCTAGCTATTTCGGCTATCTTATATCCTTTTTTTGAGCTTGATGGCCATTCGCTTTCTTGGATGTCTACGATTTGATCTTGGGCTGATTTTATGCTTAATGAAACTCTTGTTATCCATTTGATTCCTGTCATTGCTGATAGGTTTTTCCTGGTGTATAAGGCGCTGTCTGCTACGCAGATTCCTTCAAATGTCCACTGTTTTTTGATTTTTTTTAGTCTTGATACGAATACGCTTTTGTCGTCGATGTTTCCTGAATCTATTTTTAGATATAGTGGTATGTCTCCGTCTCCTGTTACAATCATGTCTATAGCAAAACCATTTGATTTGTAAACAATCGATTCAATCATCACAAGCGTTTCAGGTTGTTCTACATTCACGACTCAAATAGACTTGCTATATGATAAATTGTTTGAGGTCGGGTCGATGGTCTCTCGAGTATCCGTGAACTATTTCTATTGGTTTCATTTCTGATGTTTCTGGTCCGGGTTATTTTTCTGTTTGGTCGCTGTTTTCAACTTGAGTTTTATATTCTCCTTGTACATACATTGAACTTCCATCTAAATGGATGCTGTTCATTTTTACTTGGAATCTATGGGCGGCTTTTATGGGGATTGTTGTGAAGAGCTTTGTGGTTCCCACTTGATAATATTTATCAAGGGTTCTTCCCAGTCTATCGTCGTTTAGATGTTCGGGTAATATTCCCTTTCCTATTAGATGTGATGTTGCTTTTCCTACGAAAAATTCCTCAAATATGTATAATGGGGCGCTTAAAAATCCTAGTCCATTCAAAATCATTGCTTTCATGACTTGTCCTGGGCTGAGCATTTCTTGGGTTGTTATTCCTACTATTTTATTGACTTCTTCTACTAATTCCATCTCGTCTATTATGCCTGCTACTATTCCTAAATGGTCTAAATTTAGGACTTTTATGGCTTCTTGATGCTCATTCATGGTTTTTTCCTCTTGGCTCCTAGTTCGTTCATTGTATCTCAAAAAAGCCTGAAGTGATTACTGGGCAATCACTTCAGGCTTTAATTTTTAAAATTTATAACCCTCAATTGTATTTAAAGACCTGCGGAATCTGGGCTCAAACTGCCAGAAGCCCAAGTGAGAGTGTCAAATAATTCCAGAACGCCACGCTAACACAAAAGATTGAGATCGATCGCCCGACAAGGATGTTTGACTATCACTGTGCGGGTGACTCCATCGACTAGCTCGCTAATCATTAAAACACAATCAAAATTTAAGATTAGCCGCGCCGACCCCGATCGAGTAAAATCACAGCACTTGCCCCCCGATGGGTTAATCTGCTAAAACTAACAAAGTTTGATGATTTCTGAGAAATAACATACATGGTTGCTACATCCGTCAAGATTAAACACGAAGTCAAAGACTTGTCCCTCGCCCCCTTGGGAAAGCAACGCATCGAGTGGGCAGGCCGGGAAATGCCCGTTTTGCGGCAAATTCAAGAACGCTTCGCTAAAGAAAAGCCTTTCGCTGGCATTCGCTTGGCCGCTTGCTGCCACGTAACCACAGAAACCGCTCATTTGGCAATCGCCATCAAACTCGGCGGTGGCGACGCCGTACTGATCGCCAGCAACCCCTTGAGCACTCAAGATGACGTAGCAGCTTGCTTAGTTCAAGACTACGGCATTTCCGTCTTCGCCCTCAAAGGAGAAGATGCGGCTACCTACGAACGTCACGTCTACACAGCCCTAGACCACCGCCCCAATATTATCATCGACGACGGCAGCGACGTTGTAGCCGCACTAATCCAGCACCGCCCCAACCAAATTTCCGACTTAATCGGAACTACCGAAGAAACTACCACAGGCATCGTGCGCCTGCGGGCCATGTTGAAAGACGGTGTGCTGACTTTCCCCGCGATGAACGTCAACGACGCCGACACCAAGCACTTCTTCGACAACCGCTACGGTACCGGTCAATCTACCCTAGACGGCATTATCCGCGCTACCAATATTTTGTTAGCCGGTAAAAATATTGTGGTTGCAGGTTACGGTTGGTGCGGCAAAGGCACGGCACTGCGCGCCCGTGGTATGGGTGCTAACGTAATTGTCACCGAAATTGATCCGATTCGGGCGATCGAAGCAGTGATGGACGGTTTCCGCGTCATGCCGATGGACGAAGCAGCAACAGTCGGAGATATATTCATTACCGTTACCGGCAACAAACACGTCATTCGTGCCGAACATTTCGAGACAATGAAAGACGGCGCAATTGTTTGCAATTCCGGTCACTTCGACATTGAAATTGACCTCAAATCCCTCGGCGCAAAAAGCACCGACGTGAAAACAGTCCGGTCTTTCACTCAAGAATATCACCTCAATAATGGCAAATCGATTATTGTGTTGGGCGAAGGTCGTTTGATCAACTTGGCAGCAGCCGAAGGACACCCCAGTGCCGTGATGGATATGAGCTTTGCTAACCAAGCTTTAGCCTGCGAATATCTAGTTACTAACAAAGGCAAACTAGAGCCTGGTATTCACTCAATTCCCGTGGAAGTTGACAAAGAAATTGCCCGTCTCAAATTGGAAGCAATGGGTATTCACATTGATACTTTGACTGCCGAACAAATTGAGTACACAAACTCTTGGACTTCGGGCACTTAATCATAGTATTCTCGTTCCCGGACTCGGCCTGGGAATGAATACAAGGAGGCTCTGCCTCCCTCAAGGGGAGTCGAGGCAGAGCCTTTAGATATGTGTTCCCCGGCTGTGCCTGGGAACGAGCAATGACTAATGACTAATGACTTCTTCTTACCAAATTAGGGAATCAAAATGGTTGAATGGATAACTAACACAATGCAGTCTATGGGCTATTTCGGAATAGGGCTGTTGATGTTTTTAGAAAATCTTTTCCCCCCCATACCCTCAGAATTGATTATGCCGCTGGCAGGATTCACGGTATTCCAGAACAGAATGGAGTTTTCACCGGCGATCGCAGCAGGAGTAATCGGTACAGTTCTGGGGGCGCTTCCCTGGTACTATGCTGGTAAATTATTGAGCGAAGAACGCTTGAGGAATTTAGCCGATAAATACGGGAAGTGGATCACAGTATCGGGCGCCGATATTGACAAAGCAAATAGATGGTTTAATAGACACGGCAACAAAGCCGTGTTTTTGTGTCGCCTCGTACCGGGAGTTCGTACCCTAATTTCTCTGCCCGCTGGCATCAATAATATGCCTTTAATTCCTTTTTTAATCTACTCAACAGGCGGCACTCTTTTATGGGTAAGTTTTCTGACCTTTGCCGGATATAAACTAGGGGAAAATTATACACTTGTAGAGGATTATCTCGGGCCGATTTCCAAAATAGTTGTGGTGATTATAGTCATCTGGTGTATTTTATGGATAGTGAAGAAGAATATGCAAAAAGAATAAAATCATAGATAAATGCAGACATCTGCGTTTATCTGCGTTTATCTGCTATTATCTACGGTTAAAAATCAAGTTATCAAAAATTTATACAAATATTTAGGATTGATTGAGGTTTAGGCAGACAATCGTGGCAAAATAGGGAACATTCCTATCCGCGCTGTTAAGATATGTACGAAAAAATTGTAGCCCCAACAACAGGTTCTAAAATTACTTTCAAAGACGGTTCGCCGATCGTCCCCAATGACCCGATTATTCCCTTCATTCGCGGCGACGGTACCGGCGTTGACTTGTGGCCTGCATCCCAGAAAGTCATGGATGCTGCGGTAGAAAAGGCTTACGGTGGCGATCGAAAAATCAACTGGTTTAAAATCTATGTAGGCGACGAAGCTTGCGATGTCTACGGTACTTACCAATATCTGCCCCAGGATTCCTTAGACGCCATCAAAGAATACGGAGTCGCCATCAAAGGGCCACTGACAACCCCAATCGGGGGCGGAATTCGATCACTAAACGTAGCTTTGCGGCAAATCTTTGACCTTTACGCCTGCGTGCGGCCCTGCAAATATTATGCTGGAACACCATCGCTACACAAAACTCCTGAACTCCTAGATGTAATTATTTACCGGGAAAATACAGAAGATATTTACCTCGGAATTGAATGGGCTAAAGGCAGCGAAATTGGCAAAAAATTGATTGAATTCCTCAATAATGAGCTAATTCCAGCAACACCAGAACATGGCAAAAAACAAATTCGCCTCGATTCGGGAATCGGAATTAAACCCATTAGCAAAACAGGTTCTCAGCGTTTAGTACGGCGGGCCATTACCCACGCTTTACGGTTGCCAAAAGATAAGCAGCAAGTGACTTTGGTGCACAAAGGCAACATCATGAAATATACTGAAGGAGCTTTCCGAGATTGGGGTTACGAATTAGCAACCACCGAATTTCGCGAACAGTGCGTAACGGAAAGAGAGTCTTGGATTCTGGGAAACAAAGAAAAAAAATCCGACATTAGCTTAGAAGATAATGCTCGCCAAATAGACCCGGGATACGATGCTTTGACCCCCGAAAAACAAGCCAAAATTCGTCAAGAAGTAGCCGACGTTCTGTTTGCAATTTGGGACAGTCACGGCAGCGGCCAGTGGAAAGAAAAAATCATGGTCAACGACCGAATTGCTGACAGTATTTTCCAACAAATTCAAACCCGACCGGCCGAGTATTCGATTTTGGCGACAATGAATCTAAACGGGGATTATTTGTCCGATGCGGCCGCCGCCATTGTCGGTGGATTGGGCATGGGCCCCGGTGCGAATATTGGTGATGAATGTGCAGTTTTTGAGGCCACTCACGGCACTGCACCGAAACACGCTGGTTTGGATAAAGTCAATCCCGGTTCCCTGATTTTGTCCGGGGTGATGATGTTAGAATACATGGGATGGCAGGAAGCAGCAGACTTGATTAAGAAGGGTTTGGGAGCGGCAATTTCTAATGGTGAAGTTACTTACGATTTGGCGAGGTTGATGGAGCCTCCGGTGCCTGAGTTGAAGTGTTCGGAGTTTGCTGAGGCGATTATTAAGCATTTCGCCGATTGAGTTTGAGGGCTTTTTTTTAACGGGCTAGAAGCCCGTTCCACAACCAGTCAATTTGCTTATAGGGTGGGCTTCTAGCCCGCCCGCTATTTCGTAAGAACGGGCTAGAAGCCGGTTCCACAAAAGTCCATTTGCTTGTGGGGTGGGCTTCTAGCCCGCCCGAAAATACAATTTAGATGGGGGGTTTATAATGATGGAACAGCCATTCCGCGCTCAACTGCGGGACGTTTCTGCAAGGTTTCTACCCAACGTTTGAGGTGGGGGTGGTTGTCGAGGGTTAATCCTTGAAATTCGTAAATAGCAACCCAGGGATAGATAGCAATGTCGGCAATAGAATAGTCGCCGCAGATATATTCATATTTTGCTAGTTGAGTGTCTAATACTCCGTAGAGGCGCAAGGTTTCTTTTTCGTAGCGCCCAATCGCATAGGGAATTTGTTCGGGTGCAAAGCGTTTGAAGTGGTTTAGCTGACCAAACATCGGGCCGACGCTGGCCATTTGAAACATCAGCCACTGCATAACTTGAAAGTATTTTTGTTTGTCTGTGGGCAGAAATTTGCCGCTTTTTTCGGCAAGATAGATCAGAATAGCGCCGGACTCGAAGACGGTGATGCCGTTATCTCGATCGACTATCGCCGGAATTTTGCTGTTGGGGTTGATGGCAATGAACTCTGGGCTAAATTGGTCGTTTTTTGTGATGTCTATGACGTGCACGTTGTAGGGTAAACCTATTTCTTCGAGCATGATCGAGACTTTGCGGCCGTTTGGAGTGGTAAAAGTGTAGAGGTCGATCATAGTTGTGATGTTAAGTTGAAAGTTTGCAAGGCAGGAAATAACCTGATATAATATCACAATTTGGACAAAATTTGCGGATTTTATATCTATTGTGTTAAAATTATATTCTAATAATAGAAGAATAACGATCGCTCGAAATGGATATTATTGAAATTCTCAAAGACGATTATCAAAGATTTCCCGATAATCAGACTTACAGCATCTATGCAAAAGATGTTTATTTTGAAGATCCGGTGAATCGATTTACAGGAGTCGAGCGCTACCGCAAAATGATCGGGTTTATTGGGACTTTTTTTCAGGATGTAAATCTCGATTTGCACGGGATTTCGCAGTCGGTAGATACTATAGAAACTCGCTGGACTCTGAGCTGGATCGCACCGCTACCTTGGAAGCCGAAAATGGCGATCGCCGGTAGGAGCGAACTCAAAATCAACAGCGACGGTTTAATTGTTTCTCACATCGATTACTGGAACTGTTCGCGGTTGGATGTACTCAAACAGCTTGTATTTTCGGTGAAAACTAATGTTTGAGAATTTGGCTTAGGTTTGTTAGCAATAAAAGATGGTGTTTCAAGAGCGAGATCCCTTTTTTAACCGCAGATGTTAGCAGATAAACACAGATGAACGCTGATGGATTTTTATGTGTTGCAATTGATATCTGAGATAAGTAATTTTAACTGATGTTGACATGGCAGCAATTTCGTGTATTACGGGAAATGTGGTATGTCCGGCGGGTGCTTGTCGCCAAAATTAAGCGCCCACTAAATTAATCTTTGTTACAGAACGTTACAATAAAGAAGTAAAGAATTTTCAGGCGAGCTAAACAATCAATGCGCTTAATATTAATGACTGGAAAAGGTGGCGTGGGCAAAACCTCCGTAGCCGCTGCGACTGGGCTGCGATGTGCCGAATTGGGATACAAAACCCTAGTGCTGAGTACAGATCCGGCTCACTCCTTAGCCGACAGCTTTGACATGGAACTCGGACACGATTCGCGGCTGGTGAAACCGAATTTGTGGGGAGCAGAATTAGACGCTCTCAGGGAATTAGAAGGCAATTGGGGAGCAGTTAAGCGCTACATTACTCAAGTCTTGCGAGCGCAGGGGCTCGAAGGGGTGCAAGCTGAAGAATTAGCCATCTTGCCAGGAATGGATGAAATCTTCGGTTTGGTGCGAATGAAGCGACATTACGACGAAGGCGAATTTGATGTTTTAATTATCGATTCTGCTCCGACTGGCACAGCATTGAGACTGCTAAGTTTGCCGGAAGTTGGCGGCTGGTACATGAGAAAATTTTACAAGCCTCTCCAAGGCATATCAGCCGCCCTTCGGCCTTTAGTTGAACCTATTTTTAGACCAATTGCGGGTTTTTCTTTGCCAGACAAAGAGGTGATGGATGCACCTTACGAATTTTACGAACAAATCGAAGCTTTGGAAAAGGTTTTAACTGACAATACTGTGACTTCGGTAAGGTTAGTTACCAATCCCGAAAAAATGGTAATTAAAGAGTCTCTGCGCGCTCATGCCTATTTGAGTTTATACAATGTAGCCACTGATTTAGTAGTAGCTAACCGGATTATTCCTGCAGAAGTAACAGACCCATTTTTTAAACGGTGGAAAGAAAGCCAGGAACAGTACCGTCAGGAAATTCACTCAGATTTTATGCCGCTGCCAGTTAAGGAGGTGCCACTTTATTCTGAAGAAATGTGCGGTTTGGCAGCTTTGGAACGGTTGAAAGAAACTCTTTACAAAGACGAAGATCCAAGTCAAGTTTATTACAAAGAAAATACGATTAAGATCGTGCAGGAAAACAATCAATATAGTCTTGAACTGTATTTGCCCGGAATTGCTAAGGATCAGATCCAGTTGAGCAAAACGGGAGATGAGTTGAATGTTCGGATTGGCAATCACCGCCGTAATTTGGTGTTGCCGCAAGCTTTAGCGGCGCTCCAACCTTCGGGGGCGAAGATGGAGGAGGATTATTTGAAGATTAAGTTTGCTTAATTAGGGCTAAAGTCCTCACTACGAACCTTGTTGGATTTTTTAGTGAGGACTTCTATTCTTTCTTTTGTTTTTAGTATTTATCGTTTTATGACAGCAAGAGATATCAATTTTAACTCCGAAAGAATCGGAGATACCAAACTAGAAGTTATGGATATAGACATATAGCGGTTTAAGTTCGGTTATCGGTATCCAGTTAAAAATGGATGATGATTCAGTATGGCGCAGCGATCGGCTGAAATTGCATATCATTAAAATCAAATAATAGGACAACGTTGGTTAATCCTTCCGCTGTTATCTCTGCCGCATAGAGGTTGCCTTCAGCCGCCCAGACTAGCCGTTTGCCATCCAGGTCTGCCCACTCCCATTGGGGATAACTAATCGTGGCATTAGTAGCCCGATTAATTAGTGAATGTTCATCCCAATAACAGCCTTTCCCCTCTGGGTGATCGCTCTCGGCATGGGCGATTTTGCGGAGTATCCAGCCGTTGCCGATCGATTTTTCAAAGATATGTTGGTCTTTCCCTTTGCCGAACTGTACGCGATCGACCAGTTGCCAACCATCGCGTAAAAGTCGAGGGTAATAGACGCCGAGACACTCGTTGTTGCCATAATTGCAGGTTGGGGCGTAGGTGGTGTCGCGACGGACTGTCGAAGTATCCCGCAATATCTGGTGGCCGTAGTAGCCGTCGTTGAGCCAGTAGGTGGCTTGGCTCGTCCACAGACCACCCCCATTCCAACAATCCCCCTTGGGGAAGATGGCGATCGCTTTGAGGTATGGTGCTTGTGAAATCGCAGTCCAGGCACCACAGGCCTCCGATTGCCAGCGACCATTCATCGCGAAGTAAATCAGATATTTGCCGTCGGGTGAGAGGTCACTCCGGCGTTCGTAGATGCGTCCCTTTAACCATTGTCCCAGTTGGAATCGATCGCATTGTCGATCCCATAGCATAGTTGCAACCTGCTTCGACGGGCCGCGTCGAATGATTAGTCCGACGGGAGCTTGACTGGCAAGCAGAATATGAATGCGAGCAGGGAATATTTTCATTAATGGTCGATCGTCCGAATGCGGATTTGTACAGTTTTAATCGGCGATGAAAGAACTCCTCCGACAGCGGTGGAATATCGGAGGTATCGATATCTTTATCGCTCATTTCGTCGATTCTAGCCCAGTCGGTTTTTGAGGTATTGTTCATAGCGTCTGCGTTCATGAGGCCGTGACTTGCGTAATGAGATACCGTGTCGTGTTAGCTATCTGAATGTTAGATCGATCGCCTTTTTGTACTGCTGGCTCGACACAATTAACAGGACTCAGCATGAACGACTTCCTTTAATGCCTCATCAATCACTGCATCGCTGACACCTCGACGCTTCAAACTTGCTACTAAGGCTGTTACTTTCTCGCTCTCAAATCGTTCTAAATCAACGCGCAAACCTTGACCGATATAAGCACGAATTAATGGCTGATAGCCCGAAAAACCCAACAATGGTGCAACTTTTTTTAAATCTTCCACAACATCTTCGGGCATACGAATCGTCACGCTAGTCATTGGACGGTTGCGGTTTAATCGCTGCTTTAATGCTTCAACCTTCATACTCTGCCCTCTCCTGACGAGTTGCTTTACGTGCTGAAATAATCCGAATGACATTTTCTTCACGCTCAATGTGAACCACATACAGTAGATTCCACCGACTATCTAGCCCAATCACAGCCTCACGCGCTTCCTCATTGCGGCTGGCATCAACGACAACTAGAAATGGGTCAAAGAAGGATTCAGCAGCTTGTTGAAAAGTAACCCCATCATGATTCGTGGGATTTATCCGCGCTTTTCCCTCGTCCCATACAAAGGTAATGCCATTGAGCACGAAGTATACATTCATGCTCCCTAGTATAGGTAAAATGTATTTACAATGTCAATACGTTATTCACAAAAAACGATCGTTTTCAAACTACTGCCACAGCCTGTGCTACTTGTTGGGGCCTTTCAATTATGTTTCTGCATCAATATTTCAAAGTCCACTAGATCGACTAACCCATAACCATCCTCAGAGAACCGATATTCTCCTCGTTCTAGTGCATCTGCAAAGTTCTCCATATAAACTCGAAAATTAGGTGCAATAAGCCCTCTAGTAGGTTCCTGCCACTCAACAATAATGACTTGTCCAACATTTCCGCCTGCTGCTGGGGCTAAATCTACGCATTCGCAAGCACCATTGCTTTCGTTTGTGAATGGAATCCAATTCGGGTTCCACCAACCCTTCCAGATTCCTTCAAAAATGTCGTCACCATCGCACCTAAAATTATCGTCTGAATAATCCTGCCATTTTTCAGATATTTCGATCGCGCTTTGGAAAGAGAGGAACTTCAAGTTGGGGAACAGGGAATAAGATTCTTCATCCTGACCGTTATGCACGCGGTAAGACAGCTTGAAATCTTCGGGAAACTCTACACCAAAGAATGCTTCTGCTCGATCAATCTCCTCATCATTAGCGCCCGGTCTGAGACTTTTCAGCACTTCAGGTGCATTGGCTGCCAGCCAATTATCAATTCTTTCCCAAATTATTTTCATGAGAAAACCTCCGAAGCTGGAAACTCAGTCTATGCGAGAGTTCAGAGGAAAGCGAGATAGCGGTTTTAACCGCCTAAAATTAAAGCGGGGTGCTGACTCTCTTTCCATGCTACTTTTTATCGACTCTAACCATCGCTCAGGTCATTAGACCTCTTGCAAAATAATTTTATGCTATAATCAAAAGTTTTGCTTAATTAGAGCAGATTGCAGGTTATATCAGCACTTGACAATTATGAGTTGGCTCTCAGGTCTAACACTCAAAACCTTTAATTCTAAGATAGATTTTTTTTGCAAGAGGTCTATTATAGCAATCCTAACCACGCTCAACTGCTTCAATCTGAAGCTTTTTTCCATCTTCTTTGTAGTTAACCGTGATTTCCTCAATATCGTTGCTGCATCGAGTGAATAGTTCTCTACCGATTCCTTGCCCACCAAATTCTCTTCGGACGAACAACAATGACAGATGATTCCCTCTCTGAAATGCAATAAAACCAACAATAATCCCACTCCACCTAGCGACTAGCCTTTTCTCGCTACTCAAAATTCTGGCTCTTAATTCTTCTAGGTCAGAAATTTTTTTCCATTCAGCAACACTTTCTGGTGTTCCATCTGTAAGTTCCCATAGATCCGCAGCAGCCCACATACAAGCACTGATTTAGTGTTCATCCCCAAATTCTGGATGTCTATAGGTAATGGCATTCATCGTTGTGATCCGAGTGCTGAGAGTAGTCAAGGTTGAAACGGTGTACCCTGATGAAAGCGAAGTACCCAACCGCTTGCCGTTCGCGACCAAATAGAGCTTCTGTGTGTATGTTCAACAACGCCGTCATAAATAAATGCACTGTCATAGGTAACCTGAACAATGTTCTCATCGAGCAGGCGAATGTGAAATTCAGGTAGCGGAAAGATGACATCTATTGATGAAGGCTCTGCCACAAGTGTATCTTGTCTTTGCCAGACACGTCCAGAACGTCCAAATTCAAAGAAGTCCGGTGCGAGGAGTTCATTCATGCGCTGCTTGTCAAGGCGAGTTTCTTGACGCCATAGCTCTTGCTCTAGGCATTCGAGGGTGTCTCTGTCTTCGCTGCTGATTCCCATAACTATCACTCCAACTAAACCTAAAAATATCACAATTTTGTCCGATCCAATGATTTGTTATGCCCGATCTCTTAACAATTATTTATGATCGGGCGATCGACGATAACTTCTCTGGACTCAACAACGAAACCGATCATTTCTAGTTCTCTGAACTGCGCTTCAAACGATAAGTTTGATGGAGCGAACTCTGCGATATACTAGCTGAACTCACTCGCAGCTAAGGGCTTTAGATATTAAAATATGTGAGGATATTTAGGATTATCTGTGCTGAGTATATTTACAAGTTTGTCAAATACATAGCAACAATTGGTGGTAATGAGTTCAACTTCTTCATCTAGTTGCAAATCCTCCCACAAATAAGGATTTACTTGAAATCGAAACTTTCCTTTGAAGTTTGGGTTCTCTTCCTTGAATTTTGGCAACATAGTTTTTTTCCCTTTTGAATCAACTCCTGTAGTTTAGACTAAAAAATGAGCGCAGCTAAAAGTAGCCACCTTTGAATCTCAGGCAAGCTGTTGCTCAAAAACTCAAAAAGTAGAAGATTAAACAGCTAATCTTGAAGACTTTTTACGTCGAGAAACCCGTTTTTTAACGGTGGGATAGCACGGTGCCTTAGTTCGTACCCTTCCTTTTTCCCAACCGGGGGATTTTCCCCTATGTTTAGGGATTTTTGTTGGAGTCCCAATGTCAACCAAAAGCGAAAACATTGATTGGGCAACACGTCCAGGGGTTAAATTGATAGTAGCAGATTGCCAAGGAAGTCTATTCTCGATTACTAAATCTCTGGCCAGCCAGAGTTGCCAACTCATCAATGGCATTAAATCACTCCAACGCTCGGATTGTTCAGGGGTTCTTAAATTAGGTAATGTCCAATGCAATCGTTGCTTTGCAAACCGATACCAATGATCGACTCCAAAGCGTCGTAAATACTTAAACCAGACTGTTTCGCTTAGGGAGAGTTCGTTCTCCCACCCAAGCCAACCATAAGGGTGGAAACGGCTGACCGTTTGACATGGGCTTCATTCTTTCCACCAGGATTAAATTGACTTTTTGTCCAGGGGCGCGATAAAAATGCAAGTCAAGCCATTGTTTGACTCGGACTTTTCCCAAATCTGGATGTTCGTCAATTTCAATCTCTGTATCCGCTTGAAGCCATGTGGTTGGGTCATTGAGTCTCATTTTTTGCCCGTGTTTCCGTGGTCTACCGCGACCACTATAGGCCGGTGGTGCTGACCATAAGCAGGCATTCTTTCGGACTCTCATTAGACCTCTTGCGAAAGTGCGCTCGTTCTAGGTAAAATAAAAGAAAAAATTAGCTCCCATAATATGAAGTACG
>NZ_JAUBPI010000149.1:0-9969 GCF_036700645.1 Microcoleus sp. S36b_A4
TAGTCTAGAACCACTATTTTTAGGGGTGAGAGGTGAAGCCCTTTATTGATTCGCCAACAGTCTCTTTCAATCGCCGAATAACTAATAACTAATAACTAATAAATAATGACTATGAATTATTACGAATCCGACTCACCGCCGGCGGGTGTAGCTGAGGGCGAGTCTTTAACTGTTGAACAGGCGATCGCAAATTTGCACTCCCAAGATTACAGTCTCCGGTATTATGCTGCTTGGTGGGTGGGCAGATTTCGAGTCAAGGAACCGGCAGCTATTGCAGCTTTAATTGCCGCATTGGAAGAAGAGTCAGAACAAACAAAAATCGGCGACTATTCCCTATTACGAAATGCGGCGCGGGCTCTGGGTAAATTGGGTGACAAACAAGCCTTGCCAGCCCTGATTCGCTGTTTGGAATGCGCTGATTATTACGTGCGGGAAGCGGCGGCTCAAGCTCTAGAAATGCTGGGCGATCGCGATTCTATTGGGCCGCTAATGAAGTTATTGGATGGGGGCGTAGCTGTGGCTGTGCGAGTGCCAGGAAAATCGCACCTCGTGCAACCTTACGACTCGGTAATTGAAGCTTTGGGAACGCTGCAAGCTACAGAAGCAATACCGCTAATTTCACCTTTTTTAGAACATTCTGTGGAGCGGGTGCAGTACGCTGCGGCGCGGGCGATGTATCAGTTAACTGGAGAGCGGGTTTACGGAGAGCGATTGGTAAGTGCTTTGAATGGGGATAATTTGCAGTTGAGGCGATCGGCGTTGATGGACTTGGGGGCGATCGGCTATTTGCCGGGAGCGCAAGCTATTTCTGAAACTTTAGCAGAAAATAGCCTGAAATTGATAGCGCTCAAAGGAGTTTTGGAGCATCACCTCAATCAACAAGAATCACTATATTTGTCAGATGAAGCTATCCAAGTTATGAACTTAATGGATAGCCTTTTGTAAATAGCGCAGGTAACTATTAACTTAATGATTAATACCCAATTCGAGCGCTGTTTGCTTCGTTGCCGCGAGGGATGCCTTTATTAGCTGTTCGCCAAATTTCTTCACTTGCTCAACTAAAATCTCTCCAGCACTTTCGGGAGAACCAGCATTAAAAGGTGGTGCGGGATTATACTCTAGAAGTAACTGAATCATTTTGGCAGTTTCCTCGCCGTAGAGTTTGGCAACAACTACCAATCCAAAATCGATACCAGCAGTTACGCCACCGCCTGTGATGCGATCGCGATCGACAACAACTCTTCCCGTTCCAACTTCAACACCCAGCATTGCTAACTGGTCGCGAAATGCCCAATGGCAAGCAGCGCGGTATCCTTGAAGGAGTCCAGCAGCAGCTAAAATCAAAGAACCCGTACAAACCGAGGTGATATATTTGGCTGTTTTTCCCTGTTGGCGCAGAAATTCCAGTACCTCCGCATCCTGCATCATTTCCACCTGCCCGATCGCGCCACCGGGAACGCACAAAACATCTAAAGACAGACAGTCATTGAAGGTGGCGGTAGGTAAAATCGTCATCCCCTCGCTACTCGTCACTGGTTCGAGAGTCTTCCACAACAGCAGAACACGAGTGTCAGGCATCATGGAAAATACCTGGTAAGGCCCAGTCATATCGAGTTGAGTCATGCCAGGAAAAATCACCAGACCAATGTAATATTTTGCTTGATTTGTCATTTTTCAAATTATTGGAACCTTTGCTAGAGATTATCGTAGGAAGTAATCTCAAAATTGCATAGTCCCCATGTGAGTACACTTTGAACCCATCAATGACTAATTCTCTTTATGCCCTATTTGACGCGATCGCCTCTGCTCGCGACGAGCGCGAACTTCGACTGCGGTTTATGGATGGAGTGGGCGAGCATTTTGGAGTACAGCGTTGGGGAATCTATTTCTTTGGCGAACACTCCGGCATTGCCGAGATTGATGTTCGGGGCGTACCCAATGTTAGTGCTTTTGTAGAGCGCTACGAAAAAGTTGGTCGAGCCGTCGATCCGGTGTTGCGCTACGTGCTTGAGTGCCATGCTCCGGCTCACGAAGAAATGGTGCTACCTCTGGGAGGTTGGAAGCATTGCGAACTTTATCAGCACTGTTGCGCCTACTACGATCACGAACACATAATAACTGGGCCAATTGTAGGCGACGGCCGTCTTATTGGTACAGTTAATTTAGCCCGCGTCGGTGATACACCTGCATTTGGTGGTGGGGAAGTTGCTCGCTTGAGCGCGCTATGTCTTCACCTGTCAGCCCGTCTGGCAAAGTTACAGGTGCCGGAGGCAAGATTCATTTCGCCGTTAGCGAGTCGTTTGACACCGCGAGAGGTACAAATTGCTGAACTGGTAGCACAAGGACTAACGAATGCTGAGATTGGTGCAGCGCTGTGGATTACGCAAAATTCTGTCAAGCAAGCTCTCAAACGGATGTTCCGCAAGCTGAATGTTTGTTCTCGGACTGAGATGATAGCGCAACTTCAAGGGATTTTAGGTTCATAGGAAATATTGTGAAAATGAGCAATCTAAAATCTCAAATCGTTTGTAAACCTGCTGTAAATACTATAAATAAATGGCATTAGAACTAATTCAGGCTGTCGAACAAGCAGATTCTTCCGAAGGCTTGTTAAATGCAGTCAAAGCACTGGCGGCGACTCCCTCAACACAAGCAATTCCTACCTTAATTACAGTGCTCGGTTACAACAACCCAGGCGCCGCTGTTGCCGCCGTGGATGGGCTAATTCAGCTCGGAGAAGCTGCGGTGCTGCCGCTTCTAGAACAGCTTGACGGCTACAATTACGGGGCGAGAGCTTGGGCTGTTCGGGCTTTGGCGGGAATTGGCGATCCCAGGGGTTTGGAGATTTTGCTGGATGCAGCGGCGAATGACTTTGCTTTGAGCGTGCGGCGGGCGGCGGTTAGGGGTTTGGGGACGATTTGCTGGGAATTGATGCCCACAGAACAAATTGCAGATGCTCAACTTCGCACTGTGAAAACGCTACTGCAAGCGTCCCGCGATCCAGAATGGGTGGTGCGCTACGCAGCAGCGGGGGGTTTGCAAGCTTTGGCGGCTGCTGCGACTGTTAAACCGGATTGGTTAGCGGAAGTTTCGGCCAGACTTGAGGAAATCACCCAAAGCGATGAAACTACTTCGGTGAAAGCCCGGGCTTTGCTTGCTAAGAAAATATTGTCACTTGGGTAGGGTTTGGGCGATCGTCTCTTCCAAGTCGCCTTGAGTGAGAGTCGTTAATATAAAGACTTCTTGTACGGTTTTGCCCTGTCTGGCGATGATTTTAAATCCCCCGCGGATGGGTACTGACACTCTTAATGTCATGCGGGGGATGTGTCCTTTAACTTTGTTGATGACGCCCGGAGTTACTGTTTGAATGCCCATTTTTAGGGTGAGGCGCTCTAAAATTGGTATCAAACCGGGAAGGTGGGTAGAGTGGTTCCAAACTAGGCGGCCTTTGGGTTGTGCGTTCATAAATATTTAACCAAATTCAACATACCCAGTCTAAGCCACCCCTGGGGGGAACCAATTTGAAATTCCCTCAACTTATGTATCAATAACGTTACTGTGAGTGTCATTGCCAGCAAACCGAGACAATCTCAAACCGAGATTTTTGGTTCCGGGCACGCAAGCTAAGATTTGATGGCGCAGAATTGTCCTGTACTTTTTGATGTGGTGGGTTGGTAACTGTCGGTTTTTCTAGTTGAGTGGCGATCGCCCCGAGCATTGCTGCGACACTGCAAGGTTTTTTGAGATAGCCGTCTGCTTTAAGTTCCAGGGCTTTTTCCATTTCGGAGGCTGTCATAAAAATAAACGGAATGCTGGCGGTTGCAGGGTGCGATCGCACGGCTGCGAATACTTCAAAACCGTCGAGTTCCGGCATGATGACATCTGACAAAATTAAATCGGGAATTTGGGCAGCTAACTGGATACCAACTTGTCCGTTTTCGGCGCCGACAGCTTCAAAACCGCGCGATTCCAGAAGTTCTAATACGGTTTCTCGGATTAAGTTATCGTCTTCAATTACTAATATTTTTTTCATTTGTTTGAACAGGCTCTTTACTTTGTTTGTATCTCTCTGTTATCATTCTTACAAATTAGTTTTAAATAATTCAATAGGGTTATTGCAAAAAACCGCTTTTGACTGGCAACTGTTTACGGCTTTGTGTATGCTCGCAGCTAAGCACAACACTTGAGTTATCCGCAGCTTTACCCTGTGTACTAGCACTAGAAGTCGCTCCAGCGTACCTAGGATTGTGAACGTCTAAAATCCGCGATTCAATAGTTTATTTAATCAAGATTCTAGCCGCCTGACTTAAAAAGTTTCTATTTGAGTGGCGATCGCAGTTACGTGTAATTAATAAATCCGCCGATGAGCTAAGCGCGAAACTCCAACCTGTGCAGTTCACAAATTTCGGGCGATCGGGTAAAATCTAACTTAGTGTATCGCTATTAAGTGAGGAAAAGGATATGTCAGAATTTCTCGACTTTCTCAGACATCAGTTTGCCTACGTTGCCATTGGCGAATTTAAACCAGGAAAATTTGAAGCTGCAGAACAACTTTTTGAAAAAGCCGTTGCAACTTATGCCACAGGTTTTAAGGGAGCATACCTGCTGCAATTGCCCAATACAGACAAAGGTATTGCCATCATTTTTTGGGAAAGCGTAGAAGATATGGCAGCCAATCAAAGCGAAGCTTATCAGGAAATATTGAAGCAGATGGCGCCTTTGTTTGCGAAAATACCAGACACTGATGTTTATGAAATTGTTAGTGAAATTCAGCCAAAAAGTGAATGATTAAAAAACCTGCAATCGGCGCGTCATTCCCATTCCCATCGGCGTCTTTCGCCCGACTCCACTGTAAAGCGCAAAATCTGCTAAAGTGTTAATTTGCTTGATAGTAGCAGGAGCTATATCTCCCATAATTCGGTAACTAATATCCCCGACGCAGCCAATAAATTTACTGCGAGAATCTGTACTAACTTCTGTTCTGATATCGAAGAAACTGGGAAAAATAGCTTCTGTGAAAGTAGGTTCGATCGCAATCCGGCTGTACTTGTTCCAGCGATTAGCTAAACTGCCAAAAATACTCTCACGAGTGGGCATAGCACTATCGTAGACACCTTGCCGAAAATTAGTAGGAGTGCAAAAACTAAAAGCTATTTGGCGCTCAGTTTCCGAAGCTCTCTCGAACAATTCAGCGTAAGTACAAAAGTTTACCCAAGGCTGGTTGGATTGCGGTTCCCTCAAAATATTAGTAATGTATATATTTGTCGGCCCCAGATGCCAAGGGCGATCAAAATTGAGTTGCTGCCAAAGTTGAGTTAGGCGATCGAACAAACCGTCATCCAGCAGAGAAATTCGCCACCAAATCGGCGTATTTTCCTGAATAGCTTGCTTGTGTTCCCACTGTACAGCCGGAGATATTGTGCGGGAATCCGGAGGCAAAGCTCTCTTTTGTCGCTGCGGCGTACTGCTTTTGTAAGCCTCTTTTCTGCTTACTTGAAACGGGCTTAAAGTGAAAGCTTTTTCATGAGATTGATCGTGCAGGTAGGCGCTCAAATCGCTGTCTACAGCACTCACAAGGTTCAAAAACAAAGCGTGGAGATGCCGTCCCGTTAAAAACTGAGATGGAATTGGTGCAACTGGCAGCAGGTTTAAAACAAGGCTGTGGGGCATTTTTAAATTTATATTATACTGTGTCTGTATATATGTTCAGCTATTACTAATATTACAGCTAAGTTGCAACTTATATTAAGGAATTTTAATCACGTAAGGTGCACAGTGTGCACCCTACGTTTACGACGATTTATGGGTCGTGTACACCTACGTTTAGGTTGTGATATTGACGCACATCTCTGCACTGTGAATTTTTAGGCGATCGAGATTTCTGGCGACAAATAAACGTCTTGAATGGCGTGGAACAATTTTACGCCTTCTTCAAAGGGACGCTGAAAAGTTTTGCGGCCGGAAATTAAGCCGCAGCCGCCAGCACGCTTGTTGATTACCGCCGTGCGAATTGCTTCTGCAAAATCGCTTTTCCCCGAAGCACCGCCGGAGTTAATTAAACCCATCCTTCCCGCATAACAGTTGAGAACTTGATAGCGAGTTAGATCGATCGGGTGATCCGTTGTTAAATCCGAATAAACGCGCTTGTCGGTTTTGCCGTAACTGTGACCGCTAGCTTTAGCCACAGCTTCGTAACCGTTGTTGCATTCGGGCAACTTCTGCTTGATAATGTCAGCTTGAATTGTCACTCCCAAATGATTTGCTTGCCCGGTTAAATCCGCCGCAACGTGATAATCTTTGTCTTGTTTAAAGATATCATTGCGGAGATAGCACCACAGAATTGTCGCCATTCCGTATTCGTGAGCGTGGGCAAAAGCTTGACTGACTTCTTGGATTTGTCGCGTCGATTCGGGAGAACCAAAATAAATTGTTGCTCCGACTGCTGTTGCTCCCAAATTCCAAGCTTGCTCGACGGTCGCAAACATTATTTGGTCAAATTGATTGGGATAAGTCAGCAATTCGTTGTGATTGAGCTTGACAATAAAAGGGATTTTGTGCGCGTATTTGCGAGATACGCTTCCCAAAACTCCCAGGGTTGTCGCGACAGCATTGCAGCCAGCAGAAATTGCTAATTTAATGATATTTTCGCTGTCAAAATAGATTGGATTCGGTGCAAAAGAAGCGGCCGCCGAGTGTTCGATTCCTTGGTCTACGGGCAGGATGGATAAATAGCCGGTATTGGCCAAGCGTCCGCTAGAATAGAGTTGCTGAAGCGATCGCAAAACTTGGGGAGATCGATCGGTTTGAGCAAAAATGCGATCGACCCAATCCGGACCCGGCAGGTGCAACAAATCTTTAGAAACTTTTGCTTGATGGGTGAGCAAGTCTTCGGCTTCGTCGCCAAGCCAAGATTCGATCGAACTGGGAACTGATAGTGTAGCTGTCATACAGATTTCCCTCTCAATTTCAATTGCAGGATGATGATTGCAGACATTAACCTTGCTGATATTGTAGCGAAAAAATCATATTTTCTATCCCGTCAACGCTCGACCCAGTTTTTAACAAGTTAGCGACAACAGCAGCTAGGACGCGCTACTCTATAATAAGCTGGCAGTTCAGCCGGATCTGCGCTGCCAGCGATCGCCGATCGACTCACAACTTTGCCATCACAATGTCACACACTTACTTTGATTCTGAAAACGGTCACAAATCCTTCGAGATGCCCGGTGCCAGGCCCCACTACAACCCCGATCGCCCTGGTCAAGTAGAGCACATTTTCCTCGACTTAGTGCTGAATATTCCCAAACAAAGCTTTCGTGGCACTTGCAGCATCCGCATCAATCCAGTCCGTAGCGGTATTGACAAATTAACCTTAGATGCTGTCAATCTGAATATCAAATCAGTAAAAGTCGGCGAAATTGAACAAAATTTCGACAGCGATGGCGAAGTCTTGCAAATTCAACTACACGAACCAACAGAAGCTTACCAACCAATTACAATTGCGATCGAATACTCGGTCGAAAAACCCCAGCGCGGCCTCTATTTCGTCGGCCCGGACAAACACTATCCAGACAAACCAACACAAGTTTGGACTCAAGGCGAAGACGAAGATTCCCGCTTCTGGTTTCCCTGTTTCGACTATCCCGGACAGTTGGCAACTTCGGAAATTCGAGTGCAAGTTCCGAGACAACTCTTTGCTATTTCCAACGGCGAATTAATTAGTACAAAAAACGAAGGCGACGATAAAATTTATCACTGGTCCCAAACCCAGGTACACCCGACCTACTTAATGACCTTAGCAGTAGGAGATTTTGCCGAAATTAAAGACGAATGGAACGGCAAACCAGTTAATTATTACGTGGAAAAAAGCCGCGAAGCAGACGCTAAGCGCAGCATGGGCAAAACGCCTCAAATGATAGAATTCTTCTCTAAAGCATTTGGCTATCCTTACCCTTTTCCTAAATACGCTCAAGTCTGCGTCGATGATTTCATCTTCGGCGGTATGGAAAATACTTCAACAACTTTGCTGACAGATAGGTGCTTGCTAGACGAACGCGCCAGCCTCGACAATCGCGGCACTGAAAGCTTGGTAGCCCACGAATTGGCTCACCAGTGGTTCGGGGATTTAGTAGTAATTAAACATTGGTCTCATGCTTGGCTGAAAGAAGGCATGGCTTCTTATTCCGAGGTGCTGTGGACTGACAAAGAATACGGCAAAGAAGACGCGGCTTACTATATGTTAAATGAAGCCCGCAATTATTTAGCAGAAGATAGTTCTCGCTATCGGCGCCCGATCGTTACTCACGTTTACCGCGAAGCCATTGAATTGTACGATCGCCATTTGTACGAAAAAGGTGCTTGCGTCTATCACATGATTCGCGCCGAGTTGGGCGACGAATTATTTGACAAAGCAATTCACACTTTTGTGCGTGATAACGCTCACAAAACTGTAGAAACCATCGATTTGCTCAGGGCGATAGAAAAGGCTACGGGTCGCAATCTCATGTTTTTGTTTGACCAGTACGTTTATCGCGGCGGTCATCCAGATTATAAGGTTGGTTATTCCTGGGATGGTGACAGCAAATTAGCAAAAGTTACTGTCACTCAAACTCAGGTAAAAGATAGCAAAAATGGCAACGGCAACAGCAAAGATGTCTTTGACCTAAAAATTCCGATCGGCTTCGGTTACAAGCCAGAAAAAGAAGCAGATGATGACAGTTGGGCACGTTCAAGCCAGAACCTAAAAACTTTCACAGTCCGAGTGCATGAGCGCGAGCAAAGCTTCTATTTCCCTCTCGAAGAGAAGCCTGCATTTATCAGTTTTGATGTCGGCAATAAATACTTAAAAACAGTTGTGTTAGAGTATGGAGTTGCGGAACTAAAAGCTCAGTTGCAGTTCGATCCAGACCCGGTTTCCCGGATTTACGCGGCCCAAGCTTTGGCGAAGAAGGGAGGGCTGGAAGCCGTGAAAACGCTGTCAGAAGTTCTCAAGAAAGAGCCGTTCTGGGCAGTACGGGCCGAAGTTGCCGGTCAGTTAGTTGAAATTAAACTCGACCAAGTTTTTGAAGGTTTAGTAAGTGGTTTAAAAGATAAAGATGCTCGTGTTCGTCGCGCTGTGGTGAATGCGCTGGGTAAAATCCAAACTCACGAAAGTTATAAAGCGCTGAGATCGATCGTCGAAAAAGGCGACGACAGCTATTATGTAGAAGCAGCAGCAGCGACTGCTATGGGCTCCATTGCAGGGGCTAACCCCGACGAAAAACCGAGCGACGAACAGGTACTGAAAGAGTTAAAATTGGTGCTGAAAGAGCGTCAGGGGTGGAATGAGGTAGTGCGATCGGGTGCGATCGCCGGTTTGGCGCAGATGAAAACTTCGGAAGATGCGCTGAATTTAATATTGAAATACACAGCCGTCGGCACTCCGCAAGCTTTGCGCTTGGCTGCAATTCGAGCTTTGGGCACAATTTCGAGTGGTCAAACGAAGGTCAATTTAGAACGGATTTTGCAGCGATTGGCAGAATTATCTAAAGAGACGTTTTTCTTGACTCAAGTCTCTGTAGTAGCGGGATTAGGACAAATGCAAACTCGCAAAGCAATTCGCATTTTGCGTTCTTTAGCTGACCAAACTCCCGATGGCCGCGTTCGCCGCATGGCTGATGAAGCTGTGCAAAGAGTGCAGAAAAATTCTGGTTCTGATGCAGCGGTAAAGCAGTTGCGGGAGGAATTAGACCAGGTGAAAAAGGAGAATCAAGATTTGAGGAGTCGGATGGAAAATTTGGAGGCTAAGGCGAAGAAAGATTAGGTGTAAAACCCCATACCGGCGCAGATAAAGGCAGATATTGGCGATCGGCTTTTATCTGCTTGTCGGTAGAGGATTTCGCGCAGTTATTATAATACAGCACTTTGCTTAACGATTAGGTACAATATTAGAGGTGGTAAGAAAGAGAAAAATGAAACCCTACTCCCTAG
>NZ_JAUBPI010000150.1:0-9963 GCF_036700645.1 Microcoleus sp. S36b_A4
TGGTTAAAGTCAATGATTTTTAGAAGGTTTTTTTAGTTATTTAGTAGTGCACAAATTTAGGTGTTTGTCAAATTAATGTAGATGCGTTTACCCTGGGAAGGGAGTAGCAACATTTGCAGCTCGATGGCAGCTTGTAGGAGAGGGAGGCAACCTACTTAGTGTTGCTACGATGGAAGATGGAACTTTGGTTGGTGTTGGTATAGACAATCCGCTTTACCAATTCCTGGGATGATAGCGCTTGTATAGACGATCTCTATTAATCAACTCGACCTTGTTGCAAATACCAGGTCGTTTTTTTAGGCTCATATTAGCTTCGCTAGTTCTGGGCGTATCTTTAGTGAGGGCAAAAAGTGTAGAAAAACAGATGGTGGAGTTAGCTGGAGTTATCGATTATAGTCTTGAACCAATTAACAAAAAGCAACTCGCTGCTTTCAAACTAACCCATGCTTTTCGATACTCATTGATAAAATCGTGGAATTTGGAAGGAGACTTCTGATGAAAAACCAATGGGATCTGAGCGAATTCCGTCTATTCGTAGAAGAAACACTCAAACAATGGCAAGTGCCAGGAGTAGCGATCGCGATCGTACTTATCAGCATAACTACGAGATAGCAGAAAATTCGATCGCCCTTTAATATCAATCGTTTAATTATTTCGATCGCATTTTGGCAAAATTCCTCAACAGTTAAGCGGAAAAACCCCTCGCAGCCGATAATCACCCGCTTCTCCCCCAAATCTCCACGCACAACAGCATCCTCGAAATAATCGGACATTTCCCGCACACTTACAGGTACGATCGAACTATTGTCATCTGATTTGAGATTGGGGATTGTCCCCATCAGTCAACCTGCGCGTCGGAATGAATCCGGGGGCTGGTTTTTTTATCCAAAATCCCAAATCCCAAATCTCAAATCGGCATGGTCATTAGCCATTTGCCAACAGTCACATAATTGTTGACAATATTGCACAATAGATAAAATTGTAAATATATAGCACCTGCGTTTTTTTTGACCGCTTATGAATAGCAGATTCCTCGATCGCCTCCACCACCCCTCGCGCCCCGTCATCGTCTTCGACGGCGCGATGGGAACCAACCTGCAAGTCCAAAACCTCACCGCAGAAGACTTTGGCGGCAAAGAATACGAAGGCTGCAACGAATATCTCGTCCACACCAAGCCGGAAGCAGTCGCCAACGTGCACCGGGGATTCCTCGAAGCAGGGGCCGATGTCATCGAAACAGACACCTTTGGCGCTGCTTCCATCGTTCTCGCCGAATACGATTTGGCAGACAAAGCATATTATCTCAACAAAACTGCCGCCGAACTCGCCAAGGGTATCGCCGCCGAATTTTCCACGCCAGAAAAACCTCGATTTGTCGCAGGATCGATCGGGCCAGGCACCAAATTGCCAACATTAGGACACATTGATTTTGACACACTCACCGCCGCTTTTGCCGAACAAGCAGAAGGACTTTATGACGGCGGCGTTGACTTATTTATTGTCGAAACTTGTCAAGATGTGCTGCAAATTAAATCAGCATTAAATGCCATTGAAGAAGTATTTAAGAAAAAAGGTGCGCGGATTCCGTTAATGGTATCAGTCACAATGGAAGCCACCGGCACAATGTTAGTCGGTTCCGACATCAGCGCCGCCCTAGCCATTTTGCAGCCGTACCCGATCGACATTTTAGGCCTCAACTGCGCCACCGGGCCCGATCGCATGGCCGAACACGTCAAATACCTTTCCGAACATTCGCCCTTCGTCGTTTCCTGCGTTCCCAACGCTGGTTTACCCGAAAACATCGGCGGCCACGCGCACTACAAACTCACGCCCATAGAATTAAAAATGGCCTTGATGCGCTTTGTCGAAGACTTAGGCGTGCAAGTCATCGGCGGCTGCTGCGGAACCCGCTACGATCACATCCGCGAACTATCAGAAATTGGCAAAACTCTGAAACCCAAAATCCGCGAAATTAGTTGGGAACCTTCCGCCGCCTCAATTTATAGCGCCCAACCCTACGAACAAGAGAATTCCTTCTTAATTGTCGGCGAAAGACTCAACGCCAGCGGTTCCAAAAAATGCCGCGATTTGCTAAACGCCGAAGACTGGGACGGTTTAGTAGCAATGGCCAGGGAACAAGTGCGAGAAGGCGCGCACATTCTCGATGTTAACGTTGATTATGTCGGCCGCGACGGCGTGCGCGACATGAAAGAATTAGTCTCCCGCGTTGTTACTAATGCAACTCTCCCTTTAATGCTGGATTCCACAGAATGGGAAAAGATGGAAGCAGGCTTAAAAGTGGCGGGCGGCAAATGTTTGCTGAATTCAACTAACTACGAAGACGGAGAACCGCGTTTTTATCAAGTTTTAGAGTTGGCGAAAAAATACGGCGCGGGCATAGTTATTGGTACAATTGACGAAGACGGAATGGCCAGAACAGCCGACCAAAAATTTGCGATCGCCCAGCGCGCATATAACGCCGCCGTCGCCTACGGAATTCCCGCCGAGGAAATCTTTTTTGATACCCTAGCATTGCCAATTTCTACCGGGATTGAAGAAGACAGAAAAAACGGCAAAGCTACCATCGAATCCATCCGCCGCATCCGCCAAGAATTGCCAGGATGTCACGTAATTTTAGGAGTTTCTAATATTTCCTTCGGTTTGAATCCGGCGGCGCGGCAAGTTTTGAATTCCATGTTTTTGCACGAAGCAATGCAAGCGGGAATGGACTCGGCAATTGTCAGCGCCAATAAGATTTTGCCCCTGGCCAAAATCGACCCCCAACACCAAGAAATCTGCCGTAAACTCATTTACGACGAACGGGAGTTTGACGGCGATATTTGCGTTTATGACCCCTTGGGCGACCTGACAACGGTGTTTGCGGGCAAAACTACCAAGCGCGATCGGACAGAAGACGCAAGCCTCCCGGTAGAAGAACGCCTAAAGCAGCACATCATCGACGGCGAACGCATTGGGCTAGATATCCAACTCGCCAAAGCATTAGAAACCTATCCGCCTCTCCACATTATCAATACCTTCTTGCTAGACGGCATGAAAGTAGTCGGAGAATTGTTCGGTTCGGGACAAATGCAACTGCCATTTGTATTGCAGTCAGCAGAAACCATGAAAGCGGCAGTTGCCTATTTAGAACCGTACATGGAAAAGTCCGAATCCGGGGACAATGCCAAAGGAACATTTATCATCGCTACTGTCAAAGGCGACGTTCACGACATCGGCAAAAACTTGGTTGATATTATCCTATCAAACAACGGCTACCGAGTGATTAATTTGGGTATTAAACAGTCGGTTGACAATATCATCGAAGCCTACGAAAAGCACAAAGCCGACTGTATCGCGATGAGTGGGTTGCTGGTCAAATCTACCGCGTTCATGAAAGAAAATCTGGAAGTATTCAACCAGAAAGGAATCACCGTTCCGGTAATTTTGGGCGGCGCGGCTTTGACTCCTAAGTTTGTACATGAAGACTGCCAAAATACTTATAAAGGTAAAGTAATTTACGGCAAAGATGCGTTTTCTGACTTGCATTTTATGGACCAACTCATGCCAGCCAAATCTGCTGGTAAGTGGGAAGATTTGCAAGGGTTTTTAGATGAAATAGGGGATGAGAATGGGACGGTTAAAGAAGCTAAAGCGGCGCCCGAAACTTCTTCTGTAGAAGATGCGAAGAAAGCAGACACTCCTGTGGTGATAGATACCCGGCGATCCGAAGCAGTGGCAGCAGATATCGATCGCCCGACTCCTCCTTTCTGGGGAACGAAACTGTTGCAGGGAGAAGACATCCCCTTTGAGGAGATTTTCTGGCACTTAGATTTGCAAGCTTTAGTTGCCGGTCAGTGGCAGTTCCGCAAGCCAAAAGACCAATCGCGGGAAGAATACGATGCTTTCTTAGCTGAGAAAGTTTATCCCATATTGGAAGAGTGGAAACACAAAATTATCACCGAAAATTTACTGCAGCCGCAAGCAATTTACGGGTATTTTCCCTGTCAAGCTGAAGGTAATTCTTTGCATTTGTACGATCCAGAAATTATGGAGGGCGGGCAAGATGTATCGACACCCGCTGCAACATTCACATTTCCCCGGCAAAAATCGGCGCGACGGCTGTGCATTGCCGACTTCTTTGCACCCAAAGAATCGGGTAAAATCGATGTATTTCCGATGCAAGTAGCGACAGTGGGAGAAATTGCTACAGAGTACGCGCAAAAGCTATTTGCTAACAATCAATATACCGACTATCTCTACTTTCACGGGTTAGCGGTACAGACAGCGGAAGCAATCGCAGAATGGACTCACGCGCGAATTCGCCGGGAATTGGGATTTGGTAGCGAAGAACCCGACAGCATTCGCGATATGCTAGCACAAAGATATCGCGGTTCGCGGTACAGTTTCGGCTATCCCGCTTGTCCGAATATGGCGGATCAGTACAAGCAACTGGAATTGTTAAAGTGCGATCGTATCAACCTCTACATGGATGAAAGCGAACAACTTTATCCCGAACAATCAACAACGGCAATTATCACCTATCACCCAGCCGCCAAATACTTCAGCGCTTAATTCGTAGGGTACGCTATAAGCACCTTTCTCTCGCTTTGATCGTTCATTATTCTCGTTCCCAGGCTCTGCCTGGGAACAAAGATCGGGAGGCAGAGCATCCCTTTAAAAACCGGGGTGCCGAGCCTCAAAAAATGCGTTTTCAGGTATAACCTGCCAACAATACAAAAATAGTTTCCGAATTAAAGCAATAAAAAAGCACCTTAACAAAAGTGCTTTCCTGAATATAAACTTTCCGTGTCTGACGAAACTTTTACGAGTAATTCCGGGGAGTGCGCGCGCCGGCAGATGCTCCTACCATCGAAGCAACTAAACCCAATAGTGAGCCGAACAAGAAGGACCAACCAGCTTTTGCAGCATTACCAGCAATATTTCGAGTATCCTGAGCAGATACGTTAGGTGCTCGGTTCGGCAAATCGACCCCGCCCTGCTGTGCTTGATTAATTGCTTCTCCCGCATTCGCAGCTATTACGCCAAAAGTGCCGGCCACGCCATTTGCTAACAGCCAAGAGCCAATTGTTAAGGTCGTTGCCCACAAAATTGCTCCATTTAAAAGCGCTGTGTTGCGGTTCATCGGGCCGCAAGCGCGAGCAGTTACCCAACCGCCAACGGCCAAGCTAATTAACAAACTAATAATTGACCAAATTCCCACGCCGGTACCCACGTCCCCGGCAATAGTGCGCGGAGCTCCTGAACCAGCAATGTTGCTCAACCCGATCGCAGCGCCCAATGCACTTAATACCAGTTGTGTGCCGATCGCAATTACCAAACCAGAAAAAATCGGGCCCCAACGTACTCGATCGTGGTATTCCATCACTGAATTTACGACCACGGGTTCGGTACCAACGTTATCTACAGGTCTATTTACGTATGACATAGATTTTTTTTTCCTCTGAGATTTGCTTTAATTTTTAACAATCTTTCACTTAAGCATTGATTGTGGCTGAGATTGATAGAAACTATATCTGCCTGGGGAAATAACCAGTATCTATGTCTGAAGAAAGAAACGAAAAAGTCATCCGCCCCCAGCCACCCGCTATTAGCTAATGACTGATGACTGATGACTGATGGCTGATAACTATTTTATCCCGTTGGAAAGCTTCCCGGATGTATACAGAAAAGGCGGACGTATACAGAAAAAACAGCTTAACGCAATCTTACAGCCGTTCCAACGGCAGTAATCAGCAGCAAAGCCCCGTTTGAGTCTACATTAATCGTGCCGGTGTCAACTTCCACCCCGATTACGGCATTGGCGCCGAGGCGCTGGGCCCGTTTTTCCAGTTCCGCGAGGGCATCTCGCTGTCCTTTGAGAAACACTTCCTCGTAACTGCCGGTGCGCCCGCCGATGATGTCGCGAATGCCCGCGAAGAAATCTCGCAGGGCATTGGTGCCGTAGACAACCTCAGCAGTTACAATTCCCAGGTAAGATTGAATTTCTGCTCCTTGGATGATATCAGTTGTTGTTACAATCATCAGTTGGCCTCAATCGCGAAAATTTTGAGTGGGTCTTGTTCTGTAGATTTACTACATCTCGCCACTCAAACATTCCTGGTAAGTCATAAGTTGTCAGCTTGCCAAGCAGACAGCTACTCGCTCTTCCATTCCACATACTCTTTGAAACACATGGCCGTGCACAAACAAAGTCTCTTGGTATTCAGTACGTTGCTAGTAGCAGGATTCGCTGTCGCAGCGCCGCAGATAGCGCTCTCAGCAGAAATATCCGTTCAAGTCAACCCTCAAAATAATTCAAATTTAGATGATCTGCTGCGACAAGGGCGCGAGTTTGTAGATTCAGGAGACTACACTAGGGCGATCGCCATTTATCAAGAAGCGGCGCGTTTAGATACGGAAAACCCCCGCATTTTTTCGGGTATTGGCTATTTAGAAGCGCGTCAGGGCAACTATCAAGCCTCAGTAGAATTTTACCAACAAGCGATCGGTCTCGAGCCGAATAATGCTGACTTCCAATACGCATTAGGATATGCTATGGCGAATTTACAAAACTATCCCGCAGCAGCCACAGCTTACCGCCGCGCCGCTGTGCTCGATCGCAAAAATGTCAATGCCCGAATCGGTCTCGGAGTGGTACTCTTTCAGCAAAAAGATTACAGCGGTTCTTTTAAAGCATACCAAGAGGCGATCGCCCTCGATCCAAAAAATTGGCAAGCTTATTCTTCAATGGGTTTAGTATTGATCCAGCAGGGAAGTTTTGCCAGTGCTGTCACCGTCCTCCAACAAGCAGCCGAACTCGCTCCCAAACAAGCAGGTGTCCAGTTAAAATTAGGCACTGCTTTGCTGCGTGCCGGCTATACTTCCGAAGGGCTAGCAGCTTTTGAAGAAGCTGCCAAATTGGAGCCCCGGAATCCAGAAGTGCAGCTAGAAATTGGCGAACTTCTCCAGGCTCAAAACGACTTCGACGGAGCGCTTATAGCTTATCAGCGGGCTATTGAGGTGCGACCTAATTTAGTGGAAGCACACGCAGGAATGGGGAAAATTCAACTGGAAAAACAAGATTTTTCAGGAGCGATTACTACTTTTCGGCGAGTGATTAAGCTTGATCCAAACCGGGCAGAAGCTTATTACAATATGGGCAAGGCACTCAAAGCGCGCGATCGCAAATCCGAAGCAATTGAAGCTTTTCAACAAGCCCTCGACACTTACCGCCAGCAAGGCAACAATGATGGTGCACAAAAAGCTGAGGCGGCATTGCGGGAACTGAAGTAATATTTCTCAATGTACTAATAGGTAATTGGCTAGCAGTTTTGAGTGTGGAGTAAGTAATTTTCCTAGGGCTTAACTCCTTCAACCCGCCTTGTTGCAAGGAAAGAAGCAATCTCAAAACTGTTTCTATTCCCTATTGCCTAGGCCCCTTTCCTGTTCCTTCTTCCTTCTTACTTCGTTTGCTTAAGTTTTTAATTGAATGCAGATAAATGTGGCTAAATAGAGTACAATATTGGCGCGATTGGAGAAGGGCGATCGCTCTGTAAGTTTAAGAAGAAATAAGGGCGATCGCACAACAGCATTTTGTCAAAGCTCCATCTTTTGTAATATGCTAAAAAGGCTTATTGACAATGAATCTATTTCTATTGGTAGAGACGGCAAAGTTGTTAACATTTGTAAAATAAGCAAAATATCCTCTCCCTAGAACTTCATCTATGCAAACGTATGATGTCATTATCATAGGCGCAGGTCACAACGGACTCGTCTGTGCGTCTTATCTGCTGAAAGCTGGATATACAGTCCTCTTGTTAGAAAAACGTTCAGTTCCCGGCGGCGCGGCAACTACTGAAGCTGCCATTCCCGAATTGCCGGATTTTAAATTCAATCTTTGCGCGATCGACCACGAATTTATCCATTTAGGGCCAGTTGTAGAAGAACTAGAACTGGAAAAATACGGTTTAGAATATCTTTTCTGCGATCCAGTGGCCTTTTGTCCACATCCCGACGGTAAATATTTCTTAGCGCACAAATCCGTTGAAAAAACTTGTGCTGAAATTGCCCGCTATAACGAGCGCGACGCTAAAAAATATGCCGAATATACAGACTTTTGGCAGCGGGCTTTAGGGGCAATGGTTCCGATGTTTAATGCGCCACCAAAATCCATCATAGATATTCTGGGCAACTACGATATTTCAAAGATCAAAGATTTATTGTCCGTCATCGGTTCACCCGACAAAACGCTGGACTTTATTCGCACGATGCTCACCAGCGCTGAAGACCTTCTCAACGAGTGGTTTGACGAGGAATTTATCAAAGCACCCCTAGCAAGATTCGCCGCAGAGCTCGGCGCGCCTCCTTCGCAAAAAACCCTTGCTGTAGGTGCAATTATGCTGGCAATGAGACACAATCCCGGCATGGCAAGACCGCGCGGAGGAACCGGTGCATTAGTGCAAGCGCTGCTCAATTTAGTTAAAAGCTATTCAGGTGTGGTACTTACCGACCAGCACGTCGAGAAAATATTAGTTGATGATGGTCGCGCTGTGGGAGTTCGAGTGGCCAACGGCACGGAATACCGCGCTACAAAAGGTGTCATTTCTAATATTGATGCTAAGCGCTTGTTTCTGCACTTAATGGACTCCAGCGATGTTGACAGTGCCGACCCGGATTTGCGGGAAAGATTGGAGCGCAAAATTGTTAACAACAACGAGACTATTCTCAAAATAGACTTAGCTCTCAATGAAATGCCCAAGTTTGATCGCTGGAATCATCGGGACGAATATTTAATCGGTTCGGTTTTAATTGCAGATTCGGTGAGACACGTTGAAATTTCTCACAGCGAGCCTTCAATCGGCAGAATTCCCGACTCTGACCCATCGATGTATGTAGTGTTTCCGACGGTACTAGACCCGTCAATGGCTCCCCCCGGACATCATACGGCTTGGATTGAATTTTTTGCTCCTTACATGATCGAAAATGCTGAAGGAACCGGTCAACACGGTACGGGTTGGACGGATGAGCTGAAAAACAAAGTTGCCGATCGCTGCATTGATAAATTAGCAGAATACGCGCCAAATATCAAAAATTCAATTATAGGGCGCCACGTGGAAAGTCCGGCAGAATTGGGAGAGCGTTTGGGGGCTTTGAAAGGGAATTATTATCACGTTGATATGACGCTAGATCAGATGATATTTTTCCGTCCTTTGCCGGAGTTGGCGAATTACAAAACGCCGATCGATGGTTTGTTCCTCACGGGGGCGGGAACGCATCCGGGTGGCTCAATTTCGGGGATGCCGGGACGCAACACCGCTCGCGTTTTCATGCACTCGCAGCAGCCTTTCGCGCAGACTTTAGCAGATGCGGCTAATACTCTGAAAGCGAAGGGTAAGTCGGTATTTCGGAGTAATGAGAAGTAAGAGGACTGGCACTGCCTGCCCTTATTGATTTACTCAGAACTTACGCACTCCCATCGAAGAAACCGGGTTTTTTACCGAATCAGAGGGTAACAACCAATTATTGTCGTAAAATACCCGGTTTCTATGCCCCTATGTGTAAGTTTGATTAATGTTTCCATTAGGGTTAGTTGCAAATATCCATTAGGGAGAGTAATTTTAGGGTGCATCTCAGTTTAGCAAATACATCAAATTGAAAGTTGACCGTTGAGATAAGCACAGCGAAGAGAAAGGATAGACGAAACGTTCTCAATCTTCCATTGCGCTCCCGATATTTTCACCCTTAATCCAATGCGTTTAATTATTGATTCAATTGTTCCCGAACCAATCGAACTTATGGATTCTTCTTTTTAGTATTGGTAATTGACTATTCGACAGCGATGGGTCTCTAAATAATTACAAAACGTTTTATTTTAAATGCTCGATCTTTCAATAGTCCGGACAGTTTTCAATCACTAACGGCAGAATGAGGGTTTCAGCCTTCTCAGTGAGGTCGAATGCTAAC
>NZ_JAUBPI010000151.1:0-9022 GCF_036700645.1 Microcoleus sp. S36b_A4
TTCTTGATAATATTGTTCACCTGTTGATGGCTCTACAACTCCATAAACATAGAAGTTTCCTCGCTTCCATTGCTTTTTGCCGGCTGGTTTTATTCCCTTCAATGTAATCACCCTGCCCTGCATAGTAATCAATCCAAATCTACTCTCGTTCTGACACCATATCCTTACAGGATGTCCTGTTCCGAAATATTTAATCATTACTTTGATAATTACAGCAAAAACAACCTAATTTCGCTCTATAGCCAGTTACCGATAAGGATAAAGGAGGCCCATTTAGCGGGGTGTATATTCTTGTTTCGATCGACCAGCGCCTTCTGTGCTTCCTTTAGGGCTTCTGCTTTGCTCATTTGCAAGCCCAAGTTCTCGTAAAACTTAGCGACTAATTCTTGTGTAAAAGCATCATCAACATACCAAAGAGAAGCCAAAGCACTTCTGACGCCTGCTTGCACCGTAATGCCAGCCATTCCCAGTGTCGCACGGTCATCTCCTATACCCGTTTGACAAGCCGTGAGTGCGAGCAACTCCACTGGCTCTGTACCTTTACTAAAGCGGCGAATATCACTCTCTAGCTGAGTAATTGTAATCTTCTCGTTATTACCTGTCACTAGAAAGCTATCTTCTGGAATAGTGCCAAATTGACCGTGAGTGGCAATGTGAATAATCGGGTAAGCCGTTTGTTTAAGTTCTTGCTCTAAGCTCTCGGGAGTAAATTGTTCGTCCAAGAGTTTCTTGCTACCTGGAAATAGCTTTATAACTCGATCGATTTCATCGGTGACATTTGCCAAAGCCTTAAATTTTTCACCATCAACGGTAGCGGCTTCGGTTAAGCCCAAAGCTAGCGTCCGCCGACTTGGAAAATTTAGGGGTTGAGGAGATGTCAAGCGCAAACCGGGAGTCGTAGCAATGGCGTATTTCTGAACTAGAAATTCTTCACCATTGTGGAGCGCAGCCATCGGTACGCTGCGTAATAGCCCATCTTGGATGAAAACGAGAGTTTTAATTTTTGTTGGTGTTAAATCGGAGGCGAAAGGGCGAATCAGCAAGTTATATAGATTTTGTGCTGGTGTTAAAAAAGCGTCAGTAGGATCGTAAAATTTCTGAATTTCTATACGAAACTTTTTGATTTCTTCTGTAAGTTTTTTACTATCGTTTATCCAGACTAGCCGTTTAAATCTTCTTTCCGTATTTGGCTTTCCCTTCTCGTCAGAGTTGGGTAAACTCACCACAATCGCCGTTCGATCGTCCAAAATTATAGAACTAAAGACAGCAGTGTCTTCTCTTTCTAAGTCATCAACTCGTTCTGGCTCAAAAACGGTAAAGACACACTCATTGCCGAAGTAATTTTGCAATTCTGCTAGTTTCAAAGAATCGATCGCGTTGAGTGCAGAATCGAGTTCCTTTTGGTACTCTTGACTTGCAATGGGCAGCGCTTCAGCACGCTCTAGCTTTAACTGAGCAAACTCACGGTAGAGAGGAGTAATCGTATCCCGAAAGCTAAATTGCAAGTCTCGCTGGGTAATTAACAAATTGTCTCGAATACCTCCCTCACCTTCTAAAGTTGCGATCGCGCGTTCGTAAGCAGCAATTGCCTCAGATTCTTTCACCTGTGCTTTAAATATTCGTCCCGCTTGCCACTCCCACAAATAAAGACTATCTTTAGCAAGTAAGTTTTGGTCGGCTGCCAATCTTGCGTGTTTGGTAAAATCTAAGGCTTTATTGTAGTCTTTGCGGCATTCGTAGAGATGACCTAGTTTACCTAACGCAAATGATTCGGAGCGAGAATCTTTAATGCCTCGAGCAATATAAACAGCTTTTTGCAGGAGTTCTTCTGCCTGCAATTCGTTGAGTTTTCGCGGCTGACATTGAGCTTGAGATGAAGTATAATTAATAGAATCAACAGGTTGTTCTATTTCGGCTAAATTGATTGCTGCATAGACTTTATTGGGAGAATCAGGGATGATATTAAGTAGAGTTAGAGCTTCTTGCAATGCTTGCTCAGCCTTATTAGTGCGATCGGGTAACTTAAAATATTTTGATCGATAATAAAGTTGAATCAAATTGAGAAGCGATCGCATTTGACTCGATCGATCGTTTTGAGTGCGACGCTGTTCGAGACTGATCTCGAAATAATCTAAAGCTTTTGTGTAATCGGCAGTAGCTGATTTAATGAATTCATTAGCCTTATTTTCTGCATTTCTGAACTTAGCAGAATCAGCACGCTGCTCGCTCAGTTGAGCTTTACTAAAGTAAGTATTACCGAGACTATTAAGCACTGAGGCGCGATAAACTGGGGAGTTAATTTCCCCGACAATCTTTAAGCTAGCCTCGATAGTTTCAATAGCTCGATCGTACTTTCCTGTGAGGCGATAGGCTTCTCCCAAACTTCCCAAAGCCGCCGCTTCTCCCTGGCGATCTCTAAATTTTTCGGCAATTTGTAAAGCACTTCCTTCACTTTTAGGGCAAATTTCATCAGCCTCAGAAGCACCGCATAAAAGCGATCTCGCTTCTCTATTTTGCCCCAAACGGCTGTAGGTTTGAGCGAGTTCTGTGAGTAACCGTCCCACCTTCACGAAATCTCCAGAGGAACGATAGTTGTCGATCGCACCTTTCCAATAATCGATCGCTGACCCGAATTGACCGATTTGTTGATAAGCTATGGCTAGTTTTTCTCGAACGATCGCCTCGTTAGCACGGTTGTTAGTGCTTTGATAGGCGGTTAAGGCGGTTTGCCAAAGTACGATCGCGCCTTGCACGTCTCCTGTTTTATATCGTTCGATTCCTTGTTGTACGATTTGGCTGGGATTGGCAGACTGTGCGGTTGCTACTTCTGGCCATCTTAGTTGTAAAGGATTAAAAGAAACATGACTCAGCCACAGACAAATGGTGAGACTGGTTAGGAATAAAATTACCAGAACATGGCGGACACGGAATCGGCAATGTCGGCTTGGCATAGTAGTAAGCTATGGTAGGTTTTCATGAAGATTTTAATTCTCGATTTTTTGCCACAAAACCAAGCTGGAGTTTAAACTCCTTTCTAGCTTGGGTTTGCAATTAACTTAGCATAACAGGTGAATGCCTGACTTCGACATTGATTATTGTCGATCGAGCGAACATTTCCCGATCGCGTGATTATAATAATGTGGGGTGTTCTCTCTTCTGCGAGCGATGGCGATCGAAGGCTTGTCCAACTGTTCGATCGCAAGTTAGTATTTTTTGAAATCGATCGAATTGTACCAATGATTCAGACTTGCTATATAACCACTGAGCTTGAAAAACTAGGTTTTCAAGCTGTTGTGCTAAGCATAGCCAAACTTAAACTCAGGAGAAAATCATGCACTCTACCAGAGAAAGAGACAACACAAAATTCGAGTCAAAAGTGTCCGAAATGCTGCCTGACTTAGCTCAATTGCTAAACAATTGAAACAGAGCCAAGCGGATAATTCTTGAGGAAAATGAGGGAGTCATTTGCAGAATTGAATCCAGCCACTGCGTCATTGAAAGCGATGAAGGTTCCGGCTAGATCGGAAACTGTAAATGCTTCAGCACTGTTAGCTGTAAACACACCACTGGTTAGTAAAGTAGAGATAGCTGCTTCACTCAAACTAGCTGCATTACCAACAGGGGTAGTGAGTGTTGCTGCAACTATATAACTAGGAGCATCAATTTGGTCACCAATAGAGTAGTCAGTAATCACATCATAGTTGTATAACAAGGATTGACTGAGATCCGTGTAGGTAAATTGATCGCTCCCACTCTCACCAGTTAAGATATCTTTGTCATTGCCACCCACGAGAGAGTCATTGCCCTTGCCACCGATTAAATAGTCATTGCTAGCCCCACCATTAAGGGTGTCATTACCAGACTCGCCGATTAAATAGTCATTGCCAGCCCCACCGTTGAGAATGTTATTGAACTCATTGCCAGTAATCAGATCGGCAAAAGCAGAACCATCGGCATTCTCAATTATTGCACCATTAGCAATAGTAAATCCGCCAAAAATGCCCTCGGCAGAAGAGATATAACCACCAGCACCTGCTCCATCTACAGCAGTGTTGAGCGAGGCCTCATTGAGATCAATCGTGACACCCGATAGTGCCCCCACACCACTAATAGTATCAATTCCGCCAGCATCCCAAATACAAGAATAATAGGTACCTGATTGGTTGGCAGTGGGCAGGAAGTATGTGTCGTTACCAGTTTTGTAGCTGTTGTTTGCCCCATAAAGATACTGAATAGCAGCAATATCAAACGCCATAGGTGTGCCTTGATAGCCGTAGTCCCGTGTACCTGGAGCGCCACCACTGTAAACTAGCCCATCATTGTAGGACATGGTGGTGTAAACGCCCTGGTTCAAGCCATAGTCCCCTGTATCACCAAAGGCGGCGGTAACTCCTGGATAAATTGATGAACCGCCTTGATTGCTATGGGGGTGATCCAGCCCTAATCCATGTCCAAGTTCATGAATTAAAGTGGTGAAGTTAAAGTTACCTTGCACTATTCCATTAGTATTCCAACCCTCTCCTTCCCAGTTGAAATAGCCAATTCCCTGTCCATCTGTTCCAGGAGGACAGAACATTCCTAAGTTATCATCCGCATCGGCATTATCCACGTTATAGAAGCCAAGGGTAGCTGATTCATTATTGTCCCCAGCATTCACAAATTGAATATTGGCAACCGCTGACCAACTGTTTAAAGCGTTTACCATAGAAGCTTTTTCCCCTGAAAACCAGTCATAGGGGTTTTGGGCGATGTCGTCGTAGTAGGCGTCATCAAAACTGGCAGTTTGGGAATTCCAGAAAGAGTAATCAATCGTTGTTGTTGACGATGAACCTGATTTCCAATAATTCCCACCCCAGAGAATGCCATCAATGTAGACATTGCCTGTGAAATCCTTATTGCCAACAGGTAACTTAGCAATTTCTGAAATCTGGGATAGTGTGCCTCCACGAGCATCTGCAAAACCTTTGCTATTAAGGTCTGCCTGGAATGCAATATCAGTTGGGATGGTCGCGATGGGTTTGACCTCCAACTCATTTTCAATGTAGGGACTTGTAGAAGAAGTTGTTTTTCCAAAAGTTATTTCAGAAGGCATAGTTGGTTGCTCCTAATAATTTCATCTGCGTGATTTATAGGATAGGAGGTCAAATAGAAAGAACGCATTAACCTTCTATGCCAACTTAATGACATAACCCAACTAATAAAAATACATACTTGTGCAGGCAAGCTTGCATAAGCCTGCAATGTTAGCGGGACATTATCGCGCTGATACTCTGAAGGCATCAACGACTGTAAGGTGTGGACTCGCTTGCTGGGCATGGGCAAGAATTGTTTGCATTTTTCTTGCTTTTCTCAAGGCATTTCACGCCCTTTTATCTCATAATTTTGGTTGTCAGTGCAATCGCAGAGAATTCGTAAATAGAGTGCTTAGTTTCCCAAAATTGCCTTATTTATAGGGCTAGAAAAATTCTGATTTTAGACGATTAATTATTTATAATTAAAAATGGGTTAGAGACCCCCATTTCTTAAGCAGCTTACGTTTAGGTGGGGTTTAAAAGCGAACTTAAGCTTTCAGCCCGAAATTTATTTGGAGGCTGTTTATCGGGTATGTGCAAGATGTGAGTTAAGGCCACTCAAAAAGAAACTTTAGTGATAGATTTATCAATATGTTTTAGAAACCAACCTATGATTGCTAAAAGCTGGTTCGATCGGTGTTGGCAGTGGCAGATTGGGGGTTGCGTCGCCATATTTGGGACACTGCTCGTAGGAGGGGGCGATCGCGCTAACGCCCAAATCGTGCCTGACAATACGCTAGGTGCTGAAAGTTCTGTCGTTACACCCAAGGTCAATATACGGGGTATTCCTAGCGATCGCATTGATGGTGGCGCAATACGAGGCGCTAATCTGTTCCACAGTTTTGAACAATTGAGTGTTTTAGAAGGAAGAGGCGCTTATTTCGCCAATCCAGCAGGAATTGAAAACATTCTCTCGCGCGTAACCGGGGCGAACCGTTCGGATATTTTGGGACGGTTGGGGGTTTTAGGCACTGCTAATTTGTTTTTGATCAATCCAAACGGCATTGTGTTCGGGCCATCTGCCAGTTTAGACCTGCAGGGTTCATTTTTGGCAACGACAGCGAATGCCGTTAAGTTAGGGGATACCGGACTATTTAACGCTTCACAACCGAGTTCGAGTAATTTACTCAGCGTCAGTCCCTCAGCTTTGTGGTTTAATGCCGTTGCTGCTCAACCCATTGTTAATGGATCGCAAGCACCAAGTTTAATTAATCAACCTAACTCAGGAGGTCTTCCCCCAGGGCTACAGGTGCAACCGGGTCGAACTTTAGCGCTAGTTGGTGGGAATGTATTCCTAGACTCCGGGAGACTGACAGCAGCCGGAGGACGCATTGAACTCGGCAGTGTGGCCCGAGTGGGAGAAGTAAGTTTGAGTTCTAGTGGGAACAACTTTGTTCTAGGGTATGACTCAATTAATAATTTTGGCAATATCTCATTATCAAACGGGGCGTTTGTGGATGCCAGTGGAGAAGGAGGCGGTGATGTTCAGATTCGCGGTGGGCGGTTTTCGATGACACAAAGCTCGAATATTTGGGCTGACACCTTGGGGGCAGAAAATGGCAAACAGGTACTGGTACGCGCAACAGAGGTTGAGCTGAGTGAGGGTTCATACCTGACGGCTAATGTGGCTGACACAGGAACGGGAATTGGAGGAGACATAAGAATTGACACGGGGCGCTTGCTGCTGCGCGATGGGGCGGGGGTATCAGCCGCTACTTACGGTTCAGGCAACAGTGGGAGCTTGCAGATTACGGCTGCTGAAGGAGTCGGGGTGATTGGTACCTCCACGAGTGGTCAGTTTGGCGGTGGCTTGTTTACTGATAGTTTAGGGAGTGGAGATGCTGGGAATTTGACGATTGACACTCCGCGCTTGCTGGTGCGCGATGGGGCACAGGTATCAGCCGCTACTAGAGGTTCAGGCAAGGGTGGCAGCTTGCAGATTATGGCTGCTGAAGGAGTCGGGGTGATTGGTACCTCCACGAGTGGTCAGTTTGGCAGTGGCTTGTTTACTGATAGTTTAGGGAGTGGAGATGCTGGGGATTTGATGATTAACACGGGGCGCTTACTGGTGCGCGATGGGGCACAAGTATCAGCCGGTACTAGAGGTTCAGGCAACGGCGGCAACTTGCAAATTACGGCTGCTGATTCGGTTGAGGTGATTGGTAGATCAGCCGATGGTCAGAGGGGCAGTCGCTTGTCTGCTCAGAGTGAAGGGAGTGGGAATGCAGGGGATTTGATGATTAACACGGGGCGCTTACTGGTGCGCGATGGGGCACAAGTATCAGCCGGTACTAGAGGTTCAGGCAACGGCGGCAACTTGCAAATTACGGCTGCTGATTCGGTTGAGGTGATTGGTACATCAGCCGATGGTAGTCTTCCCAGTGGCTTGTTTACCGCTAGTCCAGGGAGTGGGAATGCCGGGGATTTGACGATTAACACTTGGCGCTTGCTGGTAAGCGATGGGGCGTTGGTATCAGGCGATACTAGAGGTGCAGGCAAGGGTGGCAGCTTGCAGATTACGGCAACAAATTCGGTTGAGGTGATTGGTACCTCAGCCAATGGTCAGTCTCCCAGTGGCTTGTTGGCTTCTAGTTCTGGGAGTGGGAATGCAGGGAATTTGAGGATTGACACGGGGCGCTTGCTGGTAAGCGATGGGGCAGAGGTATCAACCGATCCTGAAGGTTCAGGCAAGGGTGGCAGCTTGCAGATTACGGCAACAAATTCGGTTGAGGTGATTGGTAGATCAGCCGATGGTCAGAGGGGCAGTCGCTTGTCTGCTCAGAGTGAAGGGAGTGGGAATGCAGGGGATTTGATGATTAACACGGGGCGCTTACTGGTGCGCGATGGGGCACAAGTATCAGCCGGTACTAGAGGTTCAGGCAACGGCGGCAACTTGCAAATTACGGCTGCTGATTCGGTTGAGGTGATTGGTACATCAGCCGATGGTAGTCTTCCCAGTGGCTTGTTTACCCCTAGTGTAGGGAGTGGGGATGCAGGGAATTTGAGCATTAACACGGGGCGCTTGCTGGTGGGCGATCGGGCGGAGGTATCCAGCTACAGCACGCGAGAAGGAACAGCAGGCAATATCAACATTACAGCCCGCGATACCCTACAAGCTAACAATGGCACGATCTCAACCACCTCCGTTCGATCTTCCGGGGGAAGTATCGACATCAAAGCTTCTAATATTCGCCTATCGGGCAACAGTGACATCACCAGCACGGTTAACTCAGGTGCAGGAGGCGGTGGCAACATTGACATAAAAGCTGACTCCATCCTCGCTTTCGACGACAGCGATATCCTCGCTTTTGCCCGTGAAGGCAGAGGTGGGAATATCACCCTCGACACTCCTGTCTTCTTCGGCGAAAGCTACCGTCCAGCACCTCGCGATATTAACCCTGGTACACTCTCACGCAATAATCGAGTCGATATTAACGCCACTGGTACTCTTGCTTCTGGAACTATTACCCTACCCAATACCACCTTCATCCAAAACAGTCTCACCGAGTTACCGGAAAATCGGATTAACACCGACAGCCTTCTGGCCTCTAGCTGCATTGTCCGGCGTTCACGACCAACGAGGGGAAGTTTTACCGTCACAGGTACGGGTGGCTTACCCCAGCGCCCCGGAGATGTCCAAATGTCCGACTTTCCCACAGTAGACATAGAAACTTTACCCAGTGACGCCACATCCTCAAATCGTTCTTGGCAAAAAGGCGACCCAATTGTAGAACCCCAAGGCGTGTATCGACTGCCGAATGGGAAACTTGTTATGAGTCGAGAATGTTATTAATTCACTAACAAAAATATGTACCCAATCTTCAGGTGGGTTGCCATTTCAGGTTCAAGCATCGCGACATCAACTTGTTTTACCTGAAGTTCCCCCAGTAGGGGGAATGTTCAAATCTCACAAACCCTTGCACTACAAGGAACGATCGCCTTTTTACCCC
>NZ_JAUBPI010000152.1:0-8666 GCF_036700645.1 Microcoleus sp. S36b_A4
AATTTAGTCTAGAACCACTATTTTTAGGGGTGAGAGGTGAAGCCCTTTATTGATTCGCCAACAGTCTCTTGAAATCGCGTCTACACAAATAAAGTCCGCCTACGCGGACTGAAGAGAAGAAATGCAAATTTAGGTAAACTCATCATTCTAAAATAGATTGTTTGCCTAACCATTCAAGGAATTACAGCAGATGATGGAGCTTGTTGAAAAACGAAGAGCGAAAGAGGAATTACCGAAAATGATTCCTCGTCCCCAGGCTGCGCCTCCTGTGAAAGCCCGATAAGCGAGGCAGAGCCTCTAGATATGGGTTCCCAGGCACAGCCTGGGAACCAGCTAAGATATCCTAGTTCTTAGCCGCCCCAAACCTTCTTTAAAACATCTTGAGGAGAGATGTCTGCCATTTTGCCAGTAGGAGATTTAATGCCCAAAAACCGATCGCTCTTTGGCAACAATTTCGCCGGTTCAGTCGGCCCGAACAAAGCTATTGTATAAGTTTGAACCGCCACAGCTAAGTGCATCGGCGCACTGTCAGTACATATCATCAAATTAGCAGCAGCAATAGTCGCCGCCAACTTGCCGACATCATCCGGCGAGATAACTTTTACATTTGGACATAACTCGACTAACTTTGTCACGAAGTCTGCATCTTCGGGGCCTTTCACAACAACAACGGGCAAATTCGGCTGCCGCTGCTGACAATCTTCAATGATTTGCTTCCAGTTGTCTGTAGGGTAAATTTTGTCAATACCTTTAGACACAGCTAATTGACTCGAACCGCCGTGAATTAGAATGTAACCGCTTTCTTTTACGCCCAACCGCTGCTGTTCGGCTTCCGCCCACTGAATGTCCTGTTTTGGTACATTAATTGCGATCGCCGGACAAGGATTTGTAATGTTAAATCCTTGCAGCAAATCGTGGTACATTGAAGCGGCGTACTGTTCAGTTTTCAGCGGTACAGCAGCAGTGAGAAATCGAGCACCGTTGGTTCCAGAATAGCCAACTCTCTGCGGAATGCCGGTCAGCCACAGCAGCAGCCCTACAGTCCACCGCTGGCCGAGGGAAATAACTGCTTCGTATTCGCGATCGCGAATTACGCCCAGTAAATTGCCCAAATCTGCCATAGCGTTGCGGTCTTTGAAATTGTACGTCAAGACTTCTTTGACGGATTTGCAGACTCGGTAAGCACCCTTTGCCCTCGGTTCCACGATGACATCAATTTGCGCGTCGGGATAAGACTGCTTGAGGTCATCAAGAGTGGGGAAAAATAAAATTTGGTCGCCAATCCCGCCAGGGACAAGTGCTAGTATTCGCATCATAAACGATCGGGCTATTATTGATCGAGGTAGCTCTCAGAGATCGGCTCTCAACTATCAGCTTATAGTATTTCTAGACCTTAAAAGCTACTGGCTGACAGCTAAACAACTGACTCAAAAGTACAGGACGCTCTTATTATATATATCTAGTTGGGTTAAAAACGGTTAGTAAATGCACTTATTAATTCCTGCGGCGGGTTCGGGGCGACGGATGGGGAGTCAGCGGAACAAACTGCTGCTGACTTTGCTCTCTAAACCATTGCTGAGTTGGACTTTGGCTGCTGCTGAAGCTTCGCAGCACATTAGCTGGATTGGTATCATGGGCCAGCCAGACGATTTTCCTGATTTTAAAGCCATTCTGAGCGATTTATCTTTGGTTAAGCCCGTGGAACTGATTAAAGGTGGCGCCACCAGGCAAGAGTCAGTTTACAACGGTTTGCAGGCTTTGCCGCCCAATGCCGATCGAGTGTTGATTCACGACGGCGCGAGGTGTTTGGCAACTGCTGAATTGTTCGATCGATCAGCAGAGGCCCTCTTGACCTGTCCGGGCTTGATTGTTGCCGTCCCGGTCAAGGATACGATTAAGGTCGTAGATGAGCGTCGGATCGTGCGAGACACCCCAGACAGAAGCAATTTGTGGGCGGCCCAGACTCCCCAAGGATTTGAAGTGAAATTGTTAAAGCAGTGTCACGAAGAAGGGCGACAAAAAGGTTGGGAAGTAACCGACGATGCGGCTTTGTTTGAAAAATGCGGTTTACCAGTGCAAATTGTGGAGGGGGAAGAGACGAATTTGAAAGTCACAACACCCGTAGATTTAGCACTAGCTGAATTTATTTTGCGGCAGAGATACGGGGAATAGTTTTAAATTGTGTAAGGGAAAATTGGGAATTGGCAATGGGAATTGGTAAGCTAACTAAGTCCTCATAAAAACTCATAATCCCCAGATACCCGACTTTTTAAAGAAGTTGGGTATCTGATAACCCTCGCCTTTTAGATTTAATTAAATTGACCTACTTAGTAAGGGCTGGCTGTTGGTCGGACGATAATTTCGCTAACATCAACATCGTCAGGTTGTTCGATCGCAAATACAATCGATCGCGCGATCGCAGCAGCAGGAATAGATATTTTGCGAAATTCTTGCATTCCCGATTTTGCAGTTTCATCAGTGATGCTCTCGGCTAACTCAGACTCCGTTACTCCAGGAGAAATCACCGTCACCCGAATGTCGCCCCCAACTTCTTGTCTCAAGCCTTCTGAGATGGCTCCAACGGCGAATTTAGTAGCACAGTAAACAGCAGCAGTAGGAGAAACCGCGTGTCCGCCGATCGAGGAAAGATTAATAATCTGACCAGATTTTTGTGCTTTCATGACAGGAAGTGCCGCCGCGATGCCGTACAAAACACCTTTGATATTGACATCAATCATTTTATCCCATTCCTCAACTTTCAGTTGTTCGAGTGCGGATAGAGGCATGATGCCAGCATTGTTAATCAGGACATCTACCCGATCGAACTTGCTCTGGGCAAATTGAACGAGATCCTCCATTTGACTGCGTTGCGTGACATCGAGAGCCTGGTATTCGACTGTTCCACCCTCCGCACGAATGTCCTTGGCGATCGCTTCTAGGCGATCGGTGCGACGTGCACCCAAAACCACTCGCGCGCCGTTTTTAGCAAGCAATTTAGCAGTGGCTTCACCAATTCCGCTACTCGCTCCAGTGATGATAATAACCTTTCCATTTAAGTTTGACATTGATATCTCCTATTTTTGTGATGTTACTGGGAACTTGATATTATTTTCCTGAAACAACTCTTTGAGAGTTCCTGCTGCAATCAAGGCGCGGGGAAAGCCGGAAGTCACTGTGGTAATATAAATAACTTCCATCAGTTCTTCCGGCGTAGCACCGTAATTCAAGGCATATTGAGCGTGAACTTTGAATTGCGGCATTGTGCCTTGTGCCGCAAACCCTGCAAGTGATATAAGCTGGCGGGTTTTATTATCTAGCACCTCACGAGCCCAGATATCGCCTAGGGAATATTTGAGCGTCATGTCAGCAAGTTCTGGGAAATCTTTTTGAAGCTGAACAAAATGCGGCGGCAAACCTTTTCCACCTGACAAACTATTCAGAACTTTTTCGCCCCGCTCTTGACGTGTCATTGTTTCAGAAGGTTGTAGAACTGTTTCTGGCGATCGGGTAGGTGAAACCATAAATATTGCTCCCGCTACGGTGAAAGTTAAAAATTGCTTGTTCATGATTTTGCCTCCCTTATAGATTTGCTAATATTTTCCTTGAAGTGAGGTTGATTTTAATTAAAGAAACATATTGCAGTGCAACAGCTTTAGCCCCGATCGCTTCGATCGCAGATACGACATTTTGGGCATCCTCCTCGCTGTTGTGATATGTCACGATGACATCGACTCCTTTTCTGGCAAGGGTCAAAGCGGTATTTTTGCCAAGTCCTCGGCTCGCCCCTGTTACCAATGCGATTTTTGTCTTGTCTTTCGTCATTGCCTTATCCTTTTACTGTTTCATTCAGATGTGTTCATCCTATGAGTAAAAGCAAGGGTTTTGAATACACAGACCTCGCAATTTATTGCCTAATCCTCCAAAGCAAGATTTTATGAATGGATAAAGATGTTCTATAATGCTTAAAAGATAATGATTAAATTAGTCGAGAAAACCACATGGCGATTGAAATAATCAACCAAGTAATAAATCAAGATGCGATCGCTAATCAATGTAAAGAATTGGCGGCATTAGTAACTCGACACACTGAAGGCAAGGGGAACGGTTTTCATAAAACAGCTATAGATAAGCTGGAATTTACGCGAGAATCTTCAGTTACCGCCGCACTGCACGGTGTCTATCAACCTATTCTCGGCATCATCGTTCAGGGCAAAAAAGAAGCGTTGCTGGGTGAGGAAACCTATCGTTATGGCGCGGCTCAATATCTTGTGATCTCAGTTGATTTACCTCTGAGTGGATTTATTGTAGAGGCCACTCCAGACAAGCCGTATTTAGGATTCAAGTTGAATTTAGACCCACGCCAACTCTGTGACATTATTACTGCCCAAACCAGTCCAAGCGCCAGTAAGAAAGAAAACTCTGTCAGAGGTTTGTTTGTCAGCAATGCCGATGCACCATTACTCGATTGCGCCCTCAGACTGACACGACTTTTGGATACGCCGCAGGATATCCCGATGCTGGCACCGATGATTATCCGCGAAATCTATTATCGTCTTTTAATGGGTGAGCAAGGCGAAGCTGTGCGCCAAATCGCAACATCTGGCAGCAATATGCAGCGCATCGCTGAGGTGCTCAAACTGATTAAAACTGATTTTGCAAAACCGATGCGGGTTGAGGATTTGGCAGGACAAGCCAATATGTCTCCTTCATCTTTCCATTACCATTTCAAGGAAGTGACATCGATGAGTCCACTTCAATATCAAAAGCAATTAAGACTATTAGAAGCACGTCGCCTGATGCTTGCCGAAAACTCCGATGCGGCAAATGCTGCCTATCAGGTGGGTTATGAAAGCCCCTCACAGTTCAGCCGCGAATATTCTCGTATGTTTGGTGCGCCGCCGATCCGGGATATTGAGCGTTTGCGTACTGCTTGAGCGTCACTGTTTCGACTATATTGGTTTTGTTCCGTTAATACAAGTGGAGGATGAAAGCAATGCAATATAGCGGCAAATGGCGGATCACAGAGATGGCAATGTGGGATAGTGATTATTTGGACATGGAAGTTGAAGCCTATATCGAGATTGATGAAGCAGGTTCGGGAGAATTTCAATTCGGTTTAGTATCAGGTGACATTGACGGCGAAGTCGTAAAAGATGGAAAGGATCAGCGATTTGAGTTTACATGGGACGGTAATGATGAGAACGATCCTGCATTTGGTAGCGGTTGGCTCAAATTAAAGGATAAAAACTCCATAGACGGTCGAATCAAATTCCACCAAGGCGATAGTTCTAGTCTTGTTGCAAAACGCATGAAATAGGAAATCAGCGATCGTACTATTTTATGCCATTTTTTTAACCGAAGATGAACTCAGATAAAATGCCATCCGCGTTCATCTGTGTTCATCTGCTGATATCGGCGGTAACAAAATCCCCATCTAACCAATAACCAATAACAACTGACTGAGGTTTCTCATGAAGGATTAATCGGAAAGTCACCCTCACTATCAACCTCTGGAGCACTTTTAACTAAATCCAAAAACGCAAACACGGCCGGAATTAACAGCCCATCCCTCAAAACAGCAACCCCGATTACCCTCTCAAAATCCGCCGGTAAACTGCAAACTTTCACCGAAGATGGTATCGGTTCCGCGGCCAAACGGGGCAGAATAGCTGCACCCAAACCTTGCATCACCATACTGACAATTGTTGAATCTTCGCTGAGTTCGTAACCGATATTTATGGGAAAATCTGCAGTTGTCAAATACTTACGAAGCGGTATCGAACAAGCATTTTCTATCGGCTGCAAAATCAGCGGATAATTCGCTAATTCTTCCCACGTAATCTTAGCACTTTTACATTGCGCCTTCGGCGGCAGCAAAACCAAATATTTGTCCCGCAAAATTTCCCTAGTTTCAAATTCATCGGAGATGGGAAGAGAGACAAAACCGATGTCTGCTTTGCCCGATCGCAAAGCCTCTTCCACAGCTTGGGTATAATAAACTTCGGTAATGCTAACCGTAATTTTGGGAAAGCAACTGCGAAATTTAGCAATAATACCCGGTAGGATATGAGTTGCGACACTCCGAAAAGTAACTATCCGTACCTGGCCTCCCTGCAAACCTTTTTCTAAATCCGCTTCTTTGACCATTCTTTCTAAGGCGCAGGCTATTTGACGCCCGTGACTCACTACCCTTTCCCCCACCGGCGTCAGTTGAGCACCGTGTCGCCCCCGGTGGAACAGTTGCACTCCCAATTCTGTTTCTAAAGAGGCGATGGCGTGGCTGACTGCGGATTGGGACAGTTCCAATTGCAAAGCCGCCTCGCTAAAGTTTTCACAGTCTGCTACAGCTATCAAAGCTTGAATCTGAGAGAGTTTCATCCGCCGCGTATTGATTTCGTTCATAGCGTTTGTGCCAGTAGTACCCAAATTGTCACAAGGGCTTCGATATATCGATTTTATTCATACAACCTATGCAAGTAATGCTTTGATTGTCAATTGCCTGAGAGTTAAAGTTAATTTATCAGGTAACAGATAGACTTTTACAGAAATTGCACGACAACCATATTGTGCTGTAATTGCGATGAAATTATTGCAGTTAAAAGCTATTTCTTGTGATTTTATGGGTGCAGTTTGTGTAGGATTTATCACTTTAAGGTGTTGGCTATGTCTACTTACAAAAGTCGAATCAACCCCCGAATAATGATGTTTTTTTGGATAGCCGATCGAGCTAACCCATCCGAAAAACATAAAGGGCTATCTCTCTTTTTAGCTATAAAAAAATTTGGGCAGTTTTTGCTCTACCTCATTTCGAGTGAGGACGAACTGAGAATTTGGCAGACGTGCGATCGCTATGGTAACACTTGGTGGCACGGTTGTGATCGGGCGACTGGTCGTTCTACCTGCGTGGCGACGGATGATGAAATGCGCGCTTGGCTCGATCGGCGTTATTGCCAATAGTAGTGTGTGGGTTGCGTGGAAAAGAAGTGAAATACAGCCCTCGATTAGCAATTACCAATTAGCAATTACCAATTAGCAATTACCAATTAGCAATTACCAATTAGCAAGTAGGAGATGCTATGCTTCAAATATCTTCCGAATGTGCAGCGCCAGATCGCATTATTCTGATGGAAAACGAGGTATACCGATTGCCTCAAACTCATCGACAAATTCAAGTTTTGTCAGGAATTGCTTGGATCACGATTGACCAACAGGACATCATCTTGCAAAGTTCTGAAAAAGTATCGCTTCCACCCAGCAAAAACTTTGCTGTCATATCCGCTCTCAACAATATGCCGCTGATTATGGCCGTCTGGCAAGACAAAAACCCAGTTAGAACCTAGAAATTGAGAAAAAAATTGGCAGGAACACCCCAAAAAGCTCTATCTTAATAGTTATCACTTAGCTATTGGAGGACTCGATCGGTGCACCGCCGCTCTTACCACTTCAGCTATCTCGCAGCTATAAGTATTGTCTTATCGCCCGCACTCAGCTTGCTGGCAATTTCAGACGCCCGCGCTTATGCCCCAATTATAAATGCGAGGCGCACCCAAGCGAGCGAGTTCGCTCAGGCAACAGACCCCAAAATGCAAGCAGACGAACTCTTTAAAACAGCAGTAAAACAGCACCGCGAGGGTTTGTTTCGAGAAGCAATCCAGAATTTTGAGCAAGTTTTGGCAATTCGCAAGCAACTAGGCGACAAACCGGGAATCGGAGAAACCCTCAATAATATGGGGGAAGTTTATGGCGAAATGGGTTTGAGGCCCAAAGCTTTGGAAGTTCTGCAGCAAGCTTTAGTCATTCACCGAGAAATCAGCGGAGGGCGTCGTACCGCGCGCACTCTCAATCTCATAGGTTTCGTCAACCGGATTGGGGACAATTTTTCCGAAGCGATGAAACTGCACCAAGAAGCTTTGGAACTGGCCAAAACTACCGACGACCAAATTGAAATTGGAGAATCCCTCCACAACATCGCGGCCGTGTACGCAGAACAGGCAGATTACGCCAAGGCGATCGAATTTTACCAGCAAGCGCGGACGATTCGCACGGCCGCCGGCGATCGGCGCGATTTAGGCCGTACCCTCAATAACATGGGCGGCGTCTACTACAACATCGGCGACTTTAATAGAGCGATGGAATTTTACCACCAAGCTTTAGCAATTCGCCGGGAAATCGGAGACCGGGCTGGCGTCGGCCGCCTCCTCAACAACATGGCACTTACCTCCCGCAAACTCGGCAAAGATACTCAAGCGCTGATTTATTTTCAGCAAGCAATACCGATGTTAGAAGCAATCGGTGACAAGACAAGTATCGGACGCTTGCTCAACAATATGGGCGCAATTCATGAAAGTCTCGGTCAAAATGCTCAAGCTCTCGAATCCTACGAGGAAGCTTTAAAAATTGCTCGTGAAGGCGGTGACAAAGCCGGAGAAACTACAGCGATGGAGGGCATTAAGCGATTGTCTTCCAGTCAGCTTGTACCGCAATAAGGAGATTTAAGCGGTTCCGCATCGGGCGTGAAGATTGGAAGCGATCGACTTTGGCGACGATTTGGCATTGATCTGCAAGTCGTTGTATAATTAATTGCCAAAAATACAGCACTTTGCTTAACGATTAGGTACAATATTAGAGGTGGTAAGAAAGAGAAAAATGAAACCCTACTCCCTAGA
>NZ_JAUBPI010000153.1:0-8353 GCF_036700645.1 Microcoleus sp. S36b_A4
AGCGGCGATGAATGATGACTATATGATGCAGATTCTCAAGTGCTTGTGTCAAGCCTGATTGAGATGCTCTTACCCTGAGTCTTTCCGCTAGAACAGCAGCCCAAAGTGCGATCTTTCTCAATACAGCGGTTCATCAAAAAAAAATCTCATTCAGCAGCGAAAATAGGGCAGACACCACTCGCCCTACAAAACTACTTCCTCAGCAACTTCACCCCGCGAATCGAATAATCCAAAAGCTCAATAGGGTGCATTAAAGTAACTTCCTTTCCCTGCAACTCCAAATGCTTCTTAATTTGCAAAGAACAACCCGGATTAGAAGAAGCAATCAACTCCGCCCCAGTATTCAGCAAATTCTCCACCTTTTGCACTCCTAATTCATCAGCAATCTCCGGCTGAAGCATATTGTAAACTCCCGCACTCCCGCAGCACAAAGCCGCATCCACAGGCTCTTTTAACTTCACCCCAGGGATTTGTTGCAGCAACTGACGCGGCTGCAAACTAATCTTTTGCCCGTGCAACAAATGACAAGCATCCTGATAAACAATTGTCAAATCTCCATCAATCAAAGGATTAAGTTTCGCCGTAATTCCCGCACTTGCTAAAAACTCTTGCACGTCCTTAACATTAACAGCAAATTTTTCAGCTTTCTCCCGATAATCAGGGTCATCTGCTAAAATATGACCGTATTCTTTCAAAGTATGGCCGCAGCCAGCAGCGTTGATAATCACAAAATCAACACCCGTATTTTCAAAGCTATCAATCATTTGTCTCGCCAAAGCTTTCGCCTGTTCCGCTTGGCCTTGGTGTTCCGGCAAAGCAGCACAGCATCCCTGACTTTTAGGAACCACAACCTCGCAACCGTTAGCCGTCAAAACACGCACAGTAGCTTCATTAACTGGCGAAAATAACAGCCGCTGGACACAGCCTAAAATCACGCCGACTCGATAGCGTTTCTCCCCTTCTGCCGGAATTACCTCTGGTAAATTATCCCGGAAAGAATCGACAGTAACTTTCGGCAAAATTGATTCCATCGCAGCCAAGCGGGGAAATACTTTTTTCAGCAAACCTGTTTTGCGGACAAGTTTTGGCAGTCCTAATTTTTGATAAATAAACAGCGGTGCAAGCAAAGGTCGCAATCTGTGAGGATAAGGGAAAAGATTAAAAATCAGAGTGCGAATTACATTGTCCGAAAAAGTGCGTTCCTGATTTCTAGTAACTTGGTGGCGCGTTGCGGAAATTAATTTGTCGTATTGAACTCCAGAAGGGCAAGTTGTAACGCAGGCTAAACAGCCCAAACAAGTATCAAAATGCTGGGAGGTTGCTTCGTTTAATGGTGCGTCGCCTTCGTTGATTGCATCCATTAAATAAATGCGGCCTCTGGGCGAATCCATTTCTTTGCCGAGTACGCGATAACTTGGACAAGTTGACAAACAAAAGCCGCAGTGTACGCAAGTATCGATTAATTTCGGATCGGGCGGATTGTTGGCGTCGAAACCGGGGATTTCGAGGGTTTGTAAGTGGGGATTTTGTGCTAGAAAATTGCTTTCTTTGGCAGGTCTTAAATCGTCGCTGGGAACTTGAGATTTTTCTGAAGTTTGCATATATATATTACCTAATTGTTTTTCTTCGTACCCAGAACTTTAGTCAGTTTAATGGAATTTAGGCAGAAGCTTTATCTGTAGGTTTGCCGCGCGAAAAATTCCGCTAGAAGTAGCGTGTAAAACCACTTTTTACAGAAGTCCTGAACGAATCAAGTCCTGACTACAAACTTTAAACTAAATAGCTGGTAAAAGTATAGTCATTTATAGGCATGGGAGGCTTCAAGTCCCTCCCCCTTCACTTTTACTTTGAGCGGATTAACCCGCCTCGGCTGAACTACGCAGCTCCCTATCCCATCGCTGAAGGCATTTGGGATTGCTTTTCTGAGGATGTTGTACGAAGCGTTGATATCAGAATTAATTAACTGACCAGTCGATGTTTTGTACAAACCTCGCTTAATACGCTTACCAGTAAACATTGGCTCTTTTTCTGTTTTCCCGTAGACAGGGATTGGGTCTAGACCCACGAAGTTTGCCCGCGATGTGTAGGATTCTTCCTGCACAATTACTGTGATTCCCACCAACCGAGCTTTGTACTCCAACATTTCAATTAATCGAGAGTGAGGAATACTAACAAAGTTTTGGTTGGTTTGCTTCCCTAGATCAATTTCAGTTTTCCACTGTGCATTCTTGCCAATTACTAGCGTCCCAATTTGTTTTGTATTTAAAATCGCAACAATCACACGACTAGCATGATGCAAGTAATTATCAACTTTCTGATTGCGACAGCGAGTTAATCGCTGAATCCTGGGTGAGGTTTGACGATTCCCTTTTAACTGGGATTGTAATCGGGATTTGCGTTTGTTATAGAACTGGTTAATCGATTTTAATGGTCGCCCGTTAATCAACAAAGGGATAAATCCCGGCTGATTTGAAGTTAACGCCACTAAATTATCCAGTCCCAAATCAATACTAGCTACAGAGTTGGCATTGCCAAGGGTGGACTCCGGTTCACTTCGACTACGCTCAGTACAAGCATCATAAATCACCTCAATTACATAGGAATCACATTTCGGAACCAGTCTAACTTGACAAATCTGGTTGGGATTGACTTGGGTTTTAATTGAAAGTTCAGTGCCGGAAAGTTTAATGATTCCTTTCTTCAACTGTTTGCTGCTAATTGCTTGAATCGTGTAGACGAGAAGATTTCGCCCTTTAGTCTTATCTTTGTACTTTGGCAATTTTGGGCGACCCGTGAATTTTGAAGAGTCAGCTTTGTAAGCTTTAACGGTTTCAAAAAACGATTTCCAATTCTTGTCTAGCACCATCAAGATTTGCTGACTTACTTTAGCAGGCAAAGCCTTATATGCTTCGTGAGACTTCATCAATCGGTTCATTTCGTTGTAATTGACATAGCCCCACCCATAAATAAAACTCTGACGAATGACGTAATTGGCGGCATTGTAGAGGTTTTTGGACTTGAAAGCTAGTTCGTCTATTTGGGCGAAACGGTGTTCCGTTGATTTAATGATGTGCCTCTCTGTTAGTTGCATTTGAGACTTGCGTTTTTTGGGCTATGCGTATTCCTTATTCAACACTCACAACAATATAATACCATTATTGCTTATAAACTCAATGAAGTTTTACAATACCGCTTATAAAACGATGGGGGCTCAAAATATTTTCCGGGTCAAACTGCTGTTTAATCCGGCGCATTAAATCGATCGCACTTCCAGTATAGCCCCAAACATCTAACTGTTGCTTGATGTCGGTCGGCGCTGCTAAAACACTCAGAAAACCGCCTTTCGCTTCGCACCCTCTGCGTACCTGCAACAACCTGTCCACCGTCGCATTCTCAAACCGCAAAACCCCCAAACCGCTGCCTGCATGAATCCAAGCGTCCTGTACCGGCAATTCGTTAATAGCCGTTACAGCTTCCGACGGTCTGATTCCTATTTTGCAAATAATTGCCGACTTTGTGCCAGAATCCCACATTGTTTCTGGCAATCTTTGCCATAACTGATGCTCATCATTTTCGCAGCAGCTAGTGCCTTGCAAACCCAATTTTTCGCCAACTTCCAGCAAGCGGGCTGATTGTTGTTTAACACTTTCTGCGATACTTTGAAATCTGACGATTAATCCCGTGCCCTTTCCTAAGCCTAATTTTGCGACTAATTCAGGTGACAGCAAATCAACGGCTGTCGGTGTCAAAGCAGAGGATAATAAGATTTGAGCCGTTTGGGACAAAGCATTAGTTTCCCCTGTCAGCACTACGGTTCCCGATGATTCAGGCAGCGGATAAACTCGGAAAGTTACTTGAGAAATGACCCCCAATGTGCCGTAAGCACCAGTAAACAGTTTCATCAAGTCGTAGCCGGCGACATTTTTAACAACTCGACCCCCGGCTACCGCAATTTTACCGTCCGATCGCACAAAGGTAATTCCCAACAGCAAATCGCGCACCCCGCGATAGCGATGCCGCAAGGAACCCGCATCAGCAGTAGCGACAATGCCGCCCAAAGTTACCTCTTGCGGATATGCTGGATCGATCGGCAAAAATTGACCTGCAGCAGCTAAAATTTGCTGCAAATCCGCAAACTTCATCCCGGCTTCTGCCGTCACAGTTAAATCGCCCACAGCGTGTTCTACAAGCCGATTGAGGCGCGAAGTGCTGACAGCCACAAGCCCCGCTGCATCACGAGATACCCTTAAATCCCCCTTAAAAAGACCCACTTTGACAACATCTTGCTCCCCCCTTTGTAGGGGCGGTGCCCCCGTGCCCGCCCTGGGCTGGGGGGGATCGGAGTCTAATTTAACTAAACCACCCCAATCAAGTTTGCTGCCGCTGCCACAAGGCAAGACTGCACAGCGATTTTGCCCAGCCCAAGCAATGACAGCCGCCAGTTCTTCCTGAGTATTCGGGTAAACAGTACAATCTATTTTCGTGTGGGGGGCAACTGCTTTTTCTACCCGTTCTTGCCAAAATGGCTCTGTATCTTGCCAGCGACAGATGCCAGCAGTGCCGACAATACTTTCTAATTCTTGTGTGCTTACGTAATTTTCGGTAGAAAAAGATTTCATGAAGGTTATCAGACGCCCGCTAAAAAAAATTATCAAAACACTGCCTAAAACCATTAAATATTAATACGGGCCCGATATTCAAAACATGAAGAAACAAATGTCTCAAAACCGAATTTCTATGGGAATTACCGGTCTCAACGAAGTGATTGGCGGTGGCCTAATTCCTCAACGCTCTTATCTGGTGCGCGGCGGCCCGGGTACTGGCAAGACTACACTGGGCTTTCACTTTTTGGCAGCAGGTGTGGCTCTGGGAGAAACGCCCCTGTTTATTACTTTAGGAGAACCGGAAGCGCAATTGCGCGCCAATGCCGCAAGTCTCGGTTTTGATATGGAAGCGATGGCGTTTCTCGATTTGAGCCCATCGTCAGAATTTTTTACCCAAGTTCAGACTTATGACATTTTCTCCCCCTCCGAGGTGGAGCGAGAACCGACTACACAAAAGATTATCGAGCGAGTTCAAGCTGTCAAGCCACAACGGGTGTTTTTGGACGCGATCACTCAATTTCGCTACTTAGCTGCGGATGAGTTTCAGTTTCGCAAGCAAGTTTTGTCTTTTCTGCGGTTTTTGGTGGAAGGGGGGGCGACGGTGGTGTTCACTTCAGAAGGCACTTCAAGTGCTCCCGATGACGATTTGCAATTCATCAGCGACGGAGTAATTTACTTGGAACTGCGCCCTGAAGGACGCGCCCTGTCTGTCACCAAGCTGCGAGGCTCCAACTTCCGCAGCGGCCGCCATTCGCTGCGCCTGACTCAGGCTGGTATGGAAGTATTTCCGCGACTGCTGCCGGACAACTTTCAACAGGATTTTGTTGCGGAAGCGATTTCTTCTGGGGTTCCAGAAATCGACGAATTACTGCACGGGGGACTGGAACGGGGGACTGTGACGGTGATTAGCGGGCCTAGCGGCGTGGGTAAAACCACGGTGGGCATTCAGTTTATGAAGGAAGCTGCAGGAAGGGGGGAGCGATCGGTAGTTTACATTTTTGAGGAGTCAACTTCTACTCTGTTGCAGCGCTGCGAATCAGTTAACATCCCGGTTGGGGCGATGATAGGGCAAGGAAGTCTTTCGGTGATACCCGTGGAACCTTTGCTGTACTCGCCGGATCAGTTTGCCTGTATGGTACGGCAGGAAGTGGAACAGGAAAAGACGCGGATTGTGATGATTGACAGTATTTCTGGCTATCAGCTTTCGATGCAGGGGCAAGATTTGGTGAACAATTTGCACGCTTTGTGTAAGTATCTGAAGAATATGGGAGTCACCGTTATTTTGATTAATGAGGTAGAAGCTATTAGCGGAGATTTTCGGCTGACCGAGATCGGAATTAGCTATTTGGCGGATAATCTTCTGTTTATACGCTATCTGGAACGCCAACTGCATAATAGGACAGAAATCCGCAAGGGGATCGGAGTAATTAAAAAACGAGTCAGCAATTTCGAGAGAACTTTGCGAGAACTCGAGATTACTCGCTACGGCATCAAAGTCAGCAAACCGATACGGGGGCTGCGCGGCATTTTGAGTTCGGCGCCGGTGTGGATTGAGGGGGAACCGGACGAAGATTGAATCGGGGCTTCTCCTGCTGTTTCTGGGCAAGTGCAGCTAATTTTGCAGTCGTGAATCTACTAATAAGTAGGGGGCGCACCGCGCACCTCACCACTAGCTGTAGGGGGCGCACCGCGCACCTCACCACTAGCCTAAGTTCTGGAAAACTTAAATATATTGGTAAATTTGTGTATTTTTAGACTTTTATCGTAGTGTAGTTTTCAATTCTATGAAATACAGTAGGGGCACAGGGCACGTGGCCGTGTCCTGTACCCCTACTGTATTTGACTCAACTGAAAACCTATGTAATCCCTCGCCGAAAAGTAAGCTAATACCAGATAAAAAAAGAATCCAACTTGAGGCTACCTCCCAACCCATATATAATCACTCACTCCCCATTCTAAAATCTCAAATCTACAATCTAAAATCTAAAATGGTATAACCCGTATTCACAGGAAGCTGATCAATGACTGGCAACTCAATAATTTTAGCCGTAGACCGCAATCAGCGAAACTTGGAACTATTAGCACAATTTCTCAATAAAGAAGGATACCAGATGATCGCGGCTTATAACTATGAAGATGTTGCACAAGCTATCAGTCAGCCTGCTAGGATCGGGATGGCTTTAGTAGATATTTCTGGTTTCGATCGCCGGATTTGGGACTGCTGCGAACAACTGCGAAATCACCAAATCCCTTTTCTGATACTCTCGCCCAAACAAAGCGCTGCCATTCAGCACGAAAGCCTCTGCCACGGGGCTCGGAATATGTTGGTAAAACCTTTGATAGTTAGAGATTTGCTGGGAATTGTTCACAGCTTGCTAGGAGAATCTGCGTGAGTCAAATTTTATTGCTTGTCGAACAAAAAGAAAATCGCCGATTGTTATTAGAATGGCTAGCAGTTTATTATGAGGTATTGCTGCCAAACTCAACAGAAAATAGTGAGGAGTTTTTACCATTTAATCAATCTTTTGACCTGGCGATAATTGACGGTATTTCCCTGAAACGCCACTGGCAATGGGTTGCCGCCCAAAAAGAGGCAGAACACCCGGTATGCTTGCCTTTTCTTTTGATTACATCCCGCTCGGATGTAGGGATGGCAACACAATTTATTTGGCAAAGTATTGACGATTTGATTATCGCTCCGATCGAGAAGATAGAATTGCAAGCGCGGGTGGAGATTTTGCTGCGATCGCGCCAGTTGTCTTTAACTCTCAAATTGTCTCACGACCAACTCGATCGCACTTTGCAAACAGCCCAAGAACTCAATGAGATGAAAACATCTTTGCTGTACATGATTGCCCATGACGTTCGCAATCCTTTGAATTTCATCATCGGCACTACACAACTTCTTAGCAAGTACAAGTTAACATTAACAGAGGAGAAAACACAAGAACTTCTAGACAAAACTCAAGCAGCTGCAAAAGGCATAGATTTGTTATTAGATGATGTTTTGCTGCTGGGGCGTGTTGAGTCGGGAAAAACAGGTTTTTGCTTGCTACCGATAGACTTAGCAAAGTTGTGTAATGAGTTGGTAGAGGAATTTCAGAGCAGCCTGAAGTTGAAACATGAAAATGAGCGGGTGACGCTGATTTTTGTCAATCACCATCAATCCGCGATGGCGTGTTTGGAGGTAAGCTTGCTCAGGCGAATTCTGGGCAATTTGCTGTCCAATGCTATTAAGTATTCTCCCCCAAATACCGAAGTAATTTTTGAATTACAACTTACTGAAACGGAGGCTATTTTTTCAGTACAGGATGCAGGAATTGGCATACCTGTCGCAGACCAAGGACGGCTGTTTGATTCATTTTACCGGGCTAAAAATGTCGGTCGCATTCCTGGTACTGGACTGGGGCTGAGCATTGTTAAAAAATGCGTGGACTTGCACGGTGGCGAAATTACTTTGATCAGTGAAGAAGGCGTCGGCAGTACATTTACAGTAACGCTGCCGATCACAAAAACTGCAAAAAACCAAATCTCGCCTGCAACGACTTAAACTAGATGCAGACATTATCTTGGGATATTCATCGATGGATTTGACGCCCCGGTGAGGCTCTACCTGGTAGTGTGACCATGAGATTTATCCTCAAACAACTGAATAAAAATCTCGCTTTGTTTTCAACCCACATTCCGCACCCCAACTGGCACATAGGCAGATTGAGGGGGTAAAAGTGAATCATCCGAGACCATCATGA
>NZ_JAUBPI010000154.1:0-8140 GCF_036700645.1 Microcoleus sp. S36b_A4
TTGATCGCTGGTATTTATAATTATGAACTTTTTTTGAAGACAAACTAGCGCTCGTCTGAGACTTTCGCAAGAGGTCTCTTGAATTAAGGGCAAGTCAGTCATTTTCAATTCCTTCCCACATTTGAGCAACCGAAATGGTTTGCCCAGTCATGGCTTCGTGCCAAGCTTGCCGAAAATCTTGTAGAAGCGCTGCTTGAGATTGGCCCTCTCCGTCAATTTCTGAGGGTTCTGGAATACTAAAAGAATTAGCAGGAGGCATCTCCTGGATTTCTGCTGAGAAAACCTCTGGCAGATTATTTTGCGAAATGATTACCCCCTGACGTTGCTTTTGGCTTAGAAACTCTATAAAACTCGCAACTAATGCCAGATGTTCTGGAGAAAGTCGATCGAGCCATCGATCGATTTGATGTCGAAGTGCTGCTACATTCATAATGCCATCAAACCTTTTAATTTTACCTTCATTTTAACTTGACACTCCCCGCCTTGAATATCGGTCTTCCCTCTGCCTCTGACACGGATGCGGTTCAAAACTCTTCTCCTCCCTTCTATGGCACAATCTAAATAAGATAAAACCCTCAAGCCACCATGACCGCAAACCTACCCCCGCAATACGACCCCCAAGCCACCGAAGCCAAGTGGCAAAAATACTGGGAAGACAACCAAACCTTCAAAGCTGACCCAGAAGCCGGCGGCGAACCTTACTGCGTCGTTATCCCGCCGCCCAACGTCACCGGCAGCCTCCACATGGGACACGCTTTTGAAGAGACGCTGATTGATGTCCTCGTCCGCTATCACCGCATGACTGGACGCAATACTCTGTGGTTGCCGGGAACGGATCATGCTAGCATCGCAGTTCAAACTATTCTCGAAAAGCAACTCAAAGCAGAAGGCAAAACTCGCCACGATTTAGGCAGAGAAAAATTCTTGGAACGGGCCTGGGAGTGGAAAGCTGAATCGGGCAATACTATTACTAACCAATTACGCAGTTTGGGCGTGTCTGTCGATTGGTCGCGTGAACGCTTTACGATGGATGAAGGCTTATCCGCTGCGGTTTTAGAAGCGTTTGTCCGCTTGTACGATGAGGGGCTGATTTATCGCGGCAATTACCTGGTGAATTGGTGTCCGGCGAGTCAGTCTGCTGTGTCGGATTTGGAGGTAGACCAGCAGGAAGTTGAGGGCCATTTGTGGCATTTCCGCTATCCTTTGACGGACGGTTCGGGTTATTTGGAGGTGGCGACGACTCGGCCGGAAACGATGTTGGGCGATACTGGGGTGGCGGTGAATCCACAGGACGATCGCTACAAACATCTTATCGGTAAAACTGTGACTTTGCCGATCGTCAATCGCGAAATTCCAATCATTGCTGATGAGTTTGTCGATCCGACTTTTGGAACTGGTTGTGTTAAGGTGACTCCCGCCCACGATCCGAATGACTTCGAGATGGGTAAACGTCACAATTTGCCGTTTATTAACATTATGAATAAGGACGGCACTTTAAATGAAAATGCCGGAGAGTTCCAGGGACAAGACCGATTTGTTGCCCGGAAAAATGTGGTGCAGCGGTTAGAAAATGACGGGGTTTTGGTTAAAATAGAAGATTATAAGCATACTGTTCCCTACAGCGAACGCGGCAAAGTCCCGGTCGAACCTTTGATATCTACACAATGGTTTGTGAAGATCGAGCCTCTTTCTCAACGTGCTTTACAAGCATTAGATCAAAGTAACTCACCAGTCTTTGTTCCTGACAGATGGACAAAGGTTTATCGGGATTGGTTGGTGAAGCTGAAGGATTGGTGTATCTCCCGACAATTGTGGTGGGGACACCAAATACCGGCTTGGTATGCTGTTAGCGAAACCCAAGGCGAAATTACTGACACGACGCCGTTTGTAGTGGCGAAAACTGAAGCTGAAGCTAAGGAAAAAGCTACGGCTAAATTTGGTAATGACGTAGAGTTAACAAGAGATCCAGACGTATTGGATACTTGGTTTTCATCTGGGTTGTGGCCTTTCTCAACTTTGGGATGGCCGGACGAAACTAAAGATTTGGAGTTTTACTATCCGACAACTACTTTGGTTACAGGTTTTGATATCATCTTTTTCTGGGTGGCTAGAATGACGATGATGGCAGGACATTTTACTGAAAAGATGCCTTTTGATACTGTTTACATTCACGGTTTGGTGTTGGATGAAAACGGTCAGAAAATGTCTAAGAGTAAAAATAACGGTATCGACCCGCTGCTGTTGATTGGCAAGTACGGTACTGATGCTTTGCGCTACACTTTGGTTAAGGAAGTGGTTGGGGCCGGTCAAAATATTCGCATGGAGTACGATCGCAAAACTGATGAATCGAAATCGGTGGAAGCTTCGCGTAACTTCACGAATAAGTTGTGGAATGCCGCCCGGTTTGTGATGATGAATTTGGAGGGACAGACTCCGCAACAATTGGGAAGTCCTTCTGGGGGAGGTGGTTTGGAATTGTGCGATCGCTGGATTCTTTCTCGCTATTATCAAGTTGTGCAACAAAGCCGCAATTGTTTGGAAAATTACGGTTTGGGAGAAGCGGCAAAGGGACTTTATGAGTTTATTTGGGGCGATTTCTGTGACTGGTATATTGAGTTAGTCAAGTCTCGCTTGCAACAGGATGCTGAACCAAATTCTAAGAAAGGGGCACAGCAAACTTTTGCTTTTGTGTTGGAAGGGATTCTGAAACTACTGCATCCTTTTATGCCGCACATTACTGAGGAGATTTGGCACACTCTGACTCAAACAGGTGACGATCAATGTTTGGCTTTGCAAGCTTATCCTGAAGCAAACGCATCACTCATTGATTCTGATTTGGAACAGCAGTTTGAGTTGTTGTTCGGTACAATTCGCACTATTCGCAATTTGCGGGCAGATTCTGATATCAAGCCAAGTGTGAAGGTGACGGCGATTTTGCAAAGCGAAAACGAGAAAGAACGCCAAATAATCTCAGATGGAGGCGTTTACATTCAGGATTTGGCAAAAGTGGAAAATCTGACCGTAACTGCTAGTTTGGATACAGATTTGGGACAGACAATTACTGGGGTTGTAGGTACTGTGCAAGTATTGATTCCTCTGGCTGGGGTGGTCGATTTGGCGGCTTTGCGTGCTAAATTAGAAAAGAAGTTGAGCAAAGTGGAAGCTGAAATTAAGCATACTGCGGCGCGTTTGAGTAATCAGAAGTTTGTGGATAAGGCTACTCCTGATGTGGTTCAGGGGGCGAGGGATGCTTTGGCGGAAGCCGAAAAACAAGCTGAGATTTTGCGCGATCGGCTAAAGTTGTTTTAAGAGTTGACTGTTGACAGGGGTGGGGGCGGGTTTAGGAGAGAGTTAGTTTCAGGCATAGATTTTTTGTAAAACCCGCCCCTAGAAGATAGCAAATCCTACAACCATCACCCATTACTAATTACCCTCATGTTATATTTAGCCCAAGTACAAAATCAGGAAAATTTAGGCGAGATAAGTCTGCAATTGCTGGCTTGCCAAAATTCTGATGATACTTGGGCTATTCTTAGTGAAGAAAGTTTCTTGACATTACAGAAAGATTTTGCTCAAAATCCAATTAACTCTGCAACGAATGTTTTAAATGCAGGGATTTTAGTATTAGCAAATGTTGACCAAAATAGCCAGGTTTTGGATATTCAAGCAGCTACAAACTGGGTACTACAATTAGTAGAGAAATATTTAACAACAGGTTTTACTCCCGATTTTTTGCAGCAAGAAGCCCAAAAAGTAGAAGATTGGAGGCAATCTCTCACTTTGCAGAGTCAAGAATTGTCTCGCCGCTTGATTGAAGTTGAAGCCCGCCGAGAACAAATTCAAAACTTAGAAGCAAAACTCCAGCAGGAAAAGCAATTGTTGGAAAGTTCGATCAACCAATTGAAAATTTCACCCGCTACACCGCCACTTTGACAAGCGAATTTCAAAGGTGGTACCCGCCACGTGATTTATCCGTGGAATCAATCCCAAATCGAAAATCGAAAATCCTCAAGCCCCCGCATTTATTCGTGGGGTCGCCTCTAAAATCTAAAATCTAAAATCTAAAATCGATTGACTCCAATTAACACACAACAGGTAGGGACACGGCACTGCCCTGTCCCCAAAAACCTAATATGCAATTTGCTGGACATCATATAATTTGTAACTTGACAAATACCCCTTACCCGTTGCCTAATCGCCAGCAAAATTGCCTGCGGTTAAAGCACTTTTGACTTCATCCAAGCGGCGGGGAGACACAGCAGTTTCTGAGAATTGGTAACATAAGCCCGCTTCTGAAACACATCATATTGATTGCGTTCGATCGCATTTAAGATCCTGCTGTACAGCATAGTAGCAGCCCAAACAGTCCAGCGGATATCGGGACTGAGTACTTTAATTCCCGGTTCGGCGCTGGCGTATAATTTGCGAGCTCGCTGAATTTGAAACCGCATCAATTCCCGCCAGCGGTTGTCAATTACACCATTGAATAAATCTTCTTCGGTGTAGTTAAACAAGGCTAAGTCTTCTAAGGGAATGTAAATACGGCCGCGGCGGGCGTCTTCTCCGACATCGCGCAGAATATTAGTCAACTGCTTGGCAATACCGAGGGAGATGGCTTCTTCTTTGGGAATTTTATTGCCCCAGTGCCAATTCCAGTTAGCAGCCGGATTCGACTCGTCTACACCCATGACAGACATCGACATCAGTCCGACAGTACCCGCTACTCGATAACAGTAAAGATTGAGCTCTTCAAAAGTTTCGTAGCGGCTGCGGTACAAGTCCATTTGCTGGCCCGCAATCATCTCTCGAAACGGCCCAATGTCGATCGGGAAACGAGACAGCGTATCCACCAAAGCTACGTCGTAGTCGTCGTGAGGATGGCCGGCAAACACAGATTCTAGCCGTTTTTCCCACAGATTGAGGGTTTCAGGGGTCGTTGCATCAGAACCCGGCCCGTCTACGAGTTCGTCGGTGCGGCGGCACCAGACGTAAATCGCCCAAATCGCCCGACGCTTGGCTTCGGGCATGAGTTGAGTGCCTAAATAAAAATTTTTGGCATAACTCGCCGTGACTTGGCGGCACAGTTCGTAAGAGTCATCCACAGAGGCCAGAGTTCTCATGCACTGGAGTTTTGACAGTTGCAGCATCCGAGAATAAGAAATTTAAAGATTAGAACTGATTTTCCCCCGTTTAGAAAACGGGAGATTTTTTACGTCTTTATGAAAAATTCTTAATTTTTCATTGGTTATTGGCCGTTGAAATAGCCTGCGCTGTCAGCTTACCAGAAAGCACGGCACCTTCCATACTCGCAAGATAACGCTGCATTGTATAATCCCCCGTTAGATAGAAATTGCTAATGGGAGTTGTTTGTGTGGGACGGCACTGCTGGCGTCCGGGAGTGGCTTTGTAAACGGAACGTGGGGTTTTGACTACGTGATATTTGAGCAGTTTGGCTGGTTCTGGGATTTGATCGGGAAAGAGTTTTTCTAACTCGACCATTGTGGCTGCGACGATATCTTCGTCTGATTTGCCGATCCAGTCTTTGGCCGGTGCTAAAACCAGTTCCAGCATGGATTTGTCTGGGTTGGCATATTCGCGGCAGGTGTTGCTCATGTCGGCGTAGACGCTTAGCAGGGGCGATCGCGAGAACAGCAAATGGTCGATATCAGTTAATTTGCGATCGAACCACAAGTGTACATTAATGACGGGTACTCCCTCCAAGCCTTCGAGCTGTTTGAAATAATCCATTTCGCCCCAAGGTTTCGGCATCATCAGCTTCAGCGGGTCAACCGGCATCGCAGAAACGTAAATATCGGCCGTCAGAATTTCTGACTCTGCCCCTTTTACTCCCCGAATCTGGAAGCCACGCACCGTGTTGTCATCGTTGAGCAAAAACTCCCCGATAGGTGCATTCAGCCGTACTTCACCGCCGCGCTCAGTTATGTAGTCTACCATCGGCTGACACAACCTCTCTGTGGGGGAACCGTCTAAAAAAGCCATTTTCGAGCCATTTTTCTCTTGCAGGAAGCGGTTGAGGGCTGTCAGCAGTATGGTTGCAGATATTTCGTGGGGGTCAATGAAATTGAGCGCCTTGGACATGGCGATGAATACTTCTTTTTCGACTCTGGGGGGGACGTTTTGCTTTTTCAGCCAGTCGGAAAACGAGTATTTGTCCATTGCTTCGACGTATTTTTGACCCTGAAGCATCGCCGGAATCAAACCTATACCAAAGCGGATTTTTTCGGGCCAGGTGAGCATATCGTTATTGCTCAGGATGGCTGCGACGCCGTTGAAGGGAGCCGGAAGGTCGGGAAAGTCAAAGCGGGAATAGGTTCCGGGGGTTTCCGGCTGATTGAAAATCATCGAGTGCTCTTTCCATTGCAGCCGGTCTTCGATGTCAAGTTCTTTGAAGAGTTGGAGCATATTCGGGTATGCACCGAAGAAGATGTGGAGGCCGGTTTCGTACCAGTCGCCGTCTGCATCTTTCCAGGCGGCGACTTTGCCGCCGAGTACGTCCCGACTTTCTAGGAGGATGGGGGTGTGGCCCGCGTCGGTAAGATATTTAGCGCAGGAAAGTCCTGCTAAGCCTGCTCCGGCGATCGCAACTCGCATTTGATACTACTTGGCCTCTGTGTTCGCTTCGGTTTAATTATACTTTACAACTCGTTACATTTTTTGGGAATTGGGGAAGGTGGATGTGAGGGGATTTGAGATTTGAGATTGCTCCCACAGCCGCAATCCGGGGGCTGGTGAGGACGACGCAGAGCTTTTTTCTGGCTCCCCAGCCGCGCTCCGGGGGCCGCGGGCCAAATTGCTTGATTGTCAAAGGACTGTTTTGAAAGATGCAATACCTCAGTATTAAGGAAAATTTAGCAAGTTTTGCTATCATTAATTATGAGGCAAATTTCAATAAATTAGTTGCATTTATGGTACAAACAATTCAAGCTATAAATGTCGCACTAAACGATTTGGAAACCCAATTCAAAATTGAGTGGGTTGAGGATGACCAATTCTTTCGCGAGTGGCAAGATGATTTGCCAGAAATCAGCGATTATGAAAAACAGCGGCTGGACAGAGTGAAGGCAAGTTACAGGAATTTGCTCAAACATCCGCCACTTCTAGAAAATACAGTCAAAATGGTTGTGCTGTCTCCTTTTTTGGATTTAGCAGATTTTTATCTGGCTCCTTTTCATGTTACTTCCGAAAAATCTGTAGAAATTGTGGACGAAGATGAAGGACTGATTGTCAGTGGACAGTTGGATGTTTTGGCTTTGTTTCAGGAGTTTTGGGTAGTAGTTATCGAATCGAAGAAGGCTGCGTTTTCTTTGGAAGTAGGCATACCGCAGTTACTGGCTTATATGTTAGCGAATCTGAGTACCGATCGATCTACTTACGGATTGTTAATGAATGGGGCAGATTTCCTATTTGTCAAATTAGTTAAGCGGGAAACAGCACAGTACGCTTTTTCTCGGAAGTTTTACCTTTTCAATCCGGGGAATGATTTGTACAGCGTGCTGAGTATTTTGAAGCGCCTCGGTCAGTTGAATGTTGGCAATCTAGTTTAGAAAGCGATCGCACTCTTCTATGAGGGCGATCGCTCAGAGACGCGGTTGTACTTCGCGTAAATAAAAAATCAACAGTGAACTAATTAGAATCCCCAGTCTTATTTAGACAATTGTTCGCAGTGCCGCTAGCCCCCCAAGGTGTAATGGGTAAAAATAATAGAAAAATCTTTTTTCTAAAGCCGTTGGTTTTTGGTCTTTAGAGGTATCGTAGTATGCCAGAACTAGCGGTGTGAATATAGCGAAAATTTGAATCGAGCTTTGGCAACTAATTGTATATCCGATATTTGCTATAGTCCAGCCGAACCACCACAGGCGAGATCCTCCTCCTTTCCACCTAATCATCAATAGCGGGCAAGCCACTGCATACCAGCCGTAACTCACTCCTAAAATTTGAGCACTTACTAGACCTGTGCTTAAAACTGCAATTTTGCGATCGAAGCGTCGGATGTAGCTCAAAGTTAGTGCTGCTACGGCAAAGCTAAACATGATGTTTAACTGCTGGGGGGGTAACAACCAGCCTGAAACCCAGAGGTGGTGAGGATTGAGGCAATGTGTGCTAAAAAAAGATAGGCAGC
>NZ_JAUBPI010000155.1:0-8073 GCF_036700645.1 Microcoleus sp. S36b_A4
CGTACTTCATATTATGGGAGCTAATTTTTTCTTTTATTTTACCTAGAACGAGCGCACTTTCGCAAGAGGTCTAATATCTATCCCTTGAATGATACTCTTTAAGTATGATAGCGATAGCAAAATTAATAATTTACTCAATCGGTCGCCCGTTAAATTAGTCTTCTCTAGGTTATAGCCTCCGCCTTTAAAATCTCTAAACATTTCTTCAATTCCAAATCTTTTTGCATAAGCATCAACTGCGGCTTGTATATCTGCCAAGCTTGTCAGAATATGCCAAGGCTCTTTTGTAATAAAATTTCGATATTTCCCTAGCCATTTACCTGCTAGATTAAACTCCGTAATGGGTGCAGTTTTTCTGATTGTTACTTCTTGATTGAAAAAGCTATTTCCTGGCTCTAATCCTAGCATTTTTAGTTCAGCCCATAACTCCGATTCAATCTTGATACAAACATTCTTTTTTAGTCGTAAAGAAAAATCTACTTTCTTCTCCCTCAGCCAGTTGGCGAGGGTAACGCTACAAAATTCCCGATCTCCTAACACCAATACTCCGGACAGTTTTTGAGATCGAGGCTGAAACCCTCATTCTACCGTTAGCATTCGACCTCACTGAGAAGGCTGAAACCCTCATTCTGCCGTTAGTGATTGAAAACTGTCCGGACTATTGTAACACTATCAATTTATAATCTGATAAAGCGGCGAATACTGGCGTTAATACGAATTGTTGATTGTCTAATGTGCTGTTCCCTTGTTTCTCAAGCATTTTCCAATAAATAGGAATAGCTCTTTTTCGCCAAATCATGCTGACCATCAAAATATTATTGGATTGCCATTTGGTTCGGTCTATTGCTAAATATACAACCTTATTCTGTTTGACAGTACCTTTAATCCAACCAATTACCAGTGACAGCCAAATATCATCTAGAACCCATTTATCCTCTGATAAAAATCTCGCTCTGTTTTTTTCTTCTACTTTCAAATTTAATGGGCATCGCTAGTTTTGTCGCTATGCTTTCTAATGTGACTTCTTTAATCGATTGCACTACTTGAATCAATAAAATTGTCAATAAGTAATTAGAACGTGTCAGCTTTTCTGACAAATGGGCATGATATAATTCTGGTATCATTTAATTGTTTTTGGGTAAGAAGCTTTCTTACCCTATCTTTTTTGAGGCGATTTGTCTAGGATTGCCTCAGAGTCTGTTTTTCAGGCAACCTGTCACCCCGTCAGGCAATTAAGAACGTCCTCCCGTCAGGGCAGTTCCTATAATTTTTATAAGGCACTTATGTAGAAGGTGGAAGACACTGTGATATAGAAGGCTGAAAATTGAGAAGGTAGAAGGCAGAAGGAATAGAAGCGAAAAGATTTCGGCAGATATGGTTACTTATTTTTAAAGTCAAGATCGAGAAAAAGTCTCGGTCGAGATTGTCGGTGTGACGCGGGCACAAATTACACTGGCGACCTTGTAGAATATAACTGCTGCATCTATAATGTACAAATCTCGAAAAAATAATTTTAATGTAGCGGTGAATATGAAATTAACAAAATTTGTATCGATCGGCATTGCGCTACTTTTAGGAGCAAGCGGGAGCATATTATCTAGCAGCAGTAGAGCATTAGGGGCCGAAAAAGTTGTCCTCACATTTGGCCCGATCAGACAAGCCATCAATATCAGCGACTTAGAAGACTTTGCTAAAAACGGCACGACGACGCCAACCCTCCAACAAATTATCCGGGTCTCCAAAATGGACGCGCAAATACTGCGGGGGTTCATGGGTTTAGAAATTGGTTTAAAGCCTGCTAATCTGGCCCGGGTGGTTTACAGCACCCCAGGAGAAAAAATCACTGACGACATCGGTCAAGCAATTCGGACTCAGCGCCGCACAGAAAGCGGGAAAGCTTTGCGGGCAGCGGTGATCTTGGCATCCGGGGATGACGGTAAGGTATCGCTGCTGGAAATCCTGAAAAAGTATCCTCTCAACGAGGTTTACGTAGATGTTGCCAGCCTTCGCACCGCTGTTGGGAAAGTTCAGAGCATAGCTGGAACTCTGCGAAGCCTGCTTCAAGATGTGACGAGATCGACAACTCGCACAACTGAAACAAATCCCACCGAAAGTCCGATCGAACCTCGCCGGAGCGTGCAGCCAACAACTCCGCCTCCAGCGCCACGCCGCGCCGCCCCCTTGCCAGCACCCGCACCGCAGCCTGTGACGCCGATCAGAGGACTTTGGTAAAAAAATCATAAATATGTCCTAAAGGCGGGTTGAAGCGGCTGTTGTGGCATTCTGCAGACACTTTTGAGACCCAACCCGCCCCCGCCCTACCCCTATCCCAACCCCCAAGAGGGTTAGGACTTTTGTGAAAACTCCCAAGGCAATCAATTTTTCTTGAGCAATTTTTTGAGTAACTTAGGAATTTCTGAAGGTCGAGCCGCCACAGGTATGTCCGCCTCTTCAAAGGCAGCCATTTTGTTTGGGGCCGAAACTCCAAAGGCTTTCTGGGCAGCGGCCCGAGAACTGATCAGGATGCCGGCGTGGCCCAAAGACGGCCCCTTGGGAGCGTAGCGGCCGGCCAGATAAGCAACCACGGGTTTGTCGATCGCCGAGGCGATGTAAGAAGCAGCAGCTTGTTCACTCCACCCGCCAACTTCCCCTACCAAAACCATCGCTTCGGTACTGTCGTCTTCGTCCAAAATTTGCAGCCACTGCATAAAAGAAGAACCGACAATCGCGTCGCAGCCAATACAAACCGCCATCGACTGTCCCAATCCAGCCTCCGTCAGTTCTAGGGCAACTTCGTAAGTCAAAGTGCTGCTGCGGCTGATCACTCCCACCGGGCCGGGAGTGTAAAATTCCTTGGGGTGAGTTCCCAGCAGCAGTTTGTCGGGCACAATAATCCCCGGACTGTTGGGCCCGATTACCAAAGTTTCGGTGGCTTCTGCTTTTCTGACTAAGTGCACCATATCCAGAGGAGGCACTCCCCCAGTAACGATCGCGATTTGCCGAATTCCTCCGGCGATCGCTTCTAAAGCAGCATCCAGCACCGAGTAAGCGTCTACCAAAATTACCGCAGTGTCAACCTGACCCACTGCCGCCACTGCTTGTTCTACCAAATCAAAAATCGGAATTCCCTCCACTTCCTGCCCCCCCCGACCGGGACTAACACCGGCGACTACATTCGTGCCGTATGCTTTCATCCTCAGGGCGGCGCGGGTGGACGCGGGAGATTCTGTAATGCCCTGTACTAGGACTTTGCTTTCAGGAGTTAAATTCATTTTTTCCCACTTGACACTCGATCTGTTAAAAGCAGAAAGCCTTCATCTGTACAGAAATCTCGTTTTTTGCCGATCAACTGCCGCTACTTGGCGGAGGATACAGAAGCGGCCGCGGCCTCATCCAAAGTGCTAGCTAACTGCACCGGCAACTGTCCCAAACGCTTTTTAACAGCATCAGCATCGATCTCTACCAGCCGCAGCACAATTTGGATGTGGCGGTTAGCGCGAGCTTTCCGTTCCAAATAGACGGCTACTGCAGCGATTATTTCCTCGGTCTTGGAGGCGCTGCCCAAAATATTTACAAGTATCACCTTAACGCTTTTATCCTGAGCGACTAACTCCAGACCCAACTCCACGCGATCGCGCAGGGCATTTGCTGCATAGTAGCGGTCTAGGGAACCAATATTCACAAAATTAGCGGGTTTTCCTCCTTGGTGGGTTACAGCATCTAGAGTTGCCATTGTCAGGCCCACTCCGTTGCACAAAATCGCGATATTCCCGTCTAGTTCGATTAATTGCAGGGATTGGGAATTCGAGATTGGGGATTTAGATTTGGGGTCAAACTCCGGCGACTGCTGAACCTTGGACTGGGAATGGGAGCGATCGCCCCCAGCATGGGGACTTCTTCTTTCCCGTGCCAACCCGCCCAAGAGCTTCTTCTCCGAGAGTGCTGCCAAATCTGGATGTCGTCCCAAGGCATCGTCGTTGGCGGTGACTTTACCGTCTAAAGCCATTACCTCTCCCCTTGGACTGATGCCGAGAGGATTGATTTCTACTAGGTCTAAATCTTTTTCGACAAACAGTCGGTACATTTTTTCGACAATGGTGCTCACCGATTGAATCAAGTCTCCCTGCAATCCCATTTTCAGCGTGAGACGCCTCGCGTAGAATGGGGAAAATTCTTGATCTACGGCAACTTGCTGCATTTGATCGATCGACCCTTCGACATCCATACCTCCTTGGCTCGAACCCAGAAGCACCGGGCGGCGCGCTACGGGGTCTAGGAGTACCGCTAAGTACAATTCTTGGTCGGCATTGTACTTTGCTTCTGCCAGCAGGACTTGGGGATATTCATCCTCGATCGGCAAATTAAAAATTGTTTGGGCGGCAGCTACTGCATCGATCGTATTTTCTACAAACTTGATACCGCCCGCCCTGCCCCGTCCCCCAGCCCGCACTTGCGATTTGAGTACAACTGGGTAAGGAATTTTTAGTCCTTTGAGGTCGGCGGGATTGTCAATCCGCTGCGAGGGCAAAATCGGAATTGCCATCTGTCGAAATAAAGATTTAGCTTGGTACTCTAACAAATCCATTATCAATTACGGGTGACGGGTAGTTGGCAACAAGCAATTCGTCCTAATTGGCAATTCATAATTAATAGATAGTAATTGGTTTTTTGTCAAGTTAAAAGTTAAAAATTCTCGCTTTTATCTTTTAAATTTAGACTTTTGTATTGCCGATTACTTATTCGCTATTACCGCTCGCCGATTACCTATTACCTAAGCTGTTTCAAAGTGTTTTTTTCTCGGAATTTCTAAATTTTACTCTTAGGCTCTAGCGGGGAGATATTGGGCGAGCGTTGGTGTTTTTTTGTCTCAGAAAATCTTCGGACGTTCGGCGATACTGTGCCGAGATATTTCTGCGAATTGTTTACTTGATGCTATTAACAGCGCCTTGATGGACGGTTTTGACCCATTTGAGCTGCTTGGGCCGTACCGCAATCCGAGCCGTTACAGTCCCTACCAGCAGCCAGTGGAACATATACACAGTACCCCGCAGCGTTTGCAGCCAGGTGACAAAAACTCTTTTAACATCAAATTTGGTCTCTTTGCGAGTGCGACGCAAACCGACAAACATTCCCACCACCGACAATGTAAGGGTCATAAAAGTTATGGGACTGGCGATCGGCATCCGGCGCAGCGCAATTGACATCACAAAGTCGGGTAGCGCTACTGTGGGTAAGAAATATTGAGATACCCAAAATCCAAATAAATCCCAAGTTTTCCCAGTTCCCATGCGGTTCCGCAAAATTAGTCGCCAGTAGTCAAGATAACGCTGATAGCCACCTTCTGCCCAGCGATTGCGCTGGTGCCACAGAGCGCGAGCGTTAGTGACTCCTTCTTCTGACACGGCCGGGAAAGCGAGAAATTCAATGTCCCATCGGTTTAGGTGCAGCCTCACGGTCAAATCCAGGTCGTCGGTAATCGTCTCCTCGTTCCAGCCTCCGCAGCTTTCCAAGGCGGTGCGGCGCATGAATTGGCCGTTACCGCGCAATTCTCCAATGCCGCCGATCGCAATCCGCTGCTGCTGGAAAAAACTGTCGAGAGCCATTTCTGCTTCTTGGCCACGAGTCCAAAAATTTACCGAAGCATTGGCGATGGCTTTTCTGACTTGCACAGCCCCTACCTTTTCTCCTTGGAACACTGGCAGCACCCGGCGCAGCAAATCCGGCGTTACCGTCGCGTCGGCGTCAAATATTCCCACAAATTCCCCGCGAGTCAGCGGTAACACTTGATTGAGTGCTCCCGACTTGCCGCCGCTGGCATTTGCTCCTCTGCGAAATACTTTGAGCTGGGGGTACTTTTTGGTTAGCTGTTCCAATACTAGCGGCGTGGTGTCGCTGCTGTGATCGTCGATCGCCCAAACTTCGTAGCGGTCGATCGGATAATCTACATTGCAGATGGATTCTACGAATCGGGCAATCACCGCTTCCTCATTTTTCGCCGCTACCAGCAGGGACACATAAGGCCAATCCTCCCGACTTTCATCGGCAAGAGGCGGCAGTGCGGGCTTGGGTTCCGCAAACAACACTCGAAATGCTTGCATCCACAGCAGTCCAGTCAACCCCCACACTACCCACGCACCCCAAGAAATCAAGTGCAGGGCGATCGTGCCGGCCCAAATTGCAGTCAGCACTGCGGCGGCTTTTCCGCGGCGTCCCCGGTACAGATTTTGAGGAAAAGAGGGAGTTCCCGGCACAGACACCGCCACCGGGATATCTGCTTTTGTTTCCGCGTCAAACACCCTGTCGCCAATGTCTGGTATAGCAAATACTTTGCTGAGCTTCGAGTGCGAGGTCAAACTCTTGAGCTCTTCTTGAGCTAAATCAGAGATGTCCAAGTTAAGCTCGCTGCGAGCGTCGTTTTCTGGCCAAGAACTCTCCTGCATAGGTTACTTGATTCAACCACCAATAGTTTTTGATTTTAGATATAAGCATCTACTGTATCAGTTTCTGGGCTTTTGTCGAAAGCGGACGGGAGGACAACCAGCGGGTTAGGTGTTTGTACGGCATTGGTAAACGGGTGCTGCATAAAGTATTTGGCTTTACCCGCAAATGGATACAAGCCTCCAGACTTCAGTTGTTCGCCACCCCAAATTTTCAACTCCCCTTCTTGCTGGCAGATTCATCTTTTGTGCTGTAAATCTAAAATCTAAAATCTAAAATCTAAAATCGACTGACTTTTGCTTGCGATCGACCAGGAATATCTGCTAGTTTTTTCTGGGGATCTAAACTATCTGTTAGTAATAATTGTCTAAGGTGGAAATATGTCTATTCCTCAACTCAAGCCAGCCGATGACAAAGAAGTGAAAGTCTACGCGCCTTTCTGTCAAGAGCCCAGGCGCAAGTTTTTACCGCACGCTATTGGCCTCTACAAGCTCAAAAGCTTGGAGGGGGCAAGAAAAATTGACGGCGGGGAGAGCGTGCCCTTTGTCGCTAGTTGGAATATCTCGTCGCTGCCGATCGACTTAACCCGCTGTCGGGTGTTGTTTGACGGCAATGCTGAACTCAGCTACGAAGTGACTATGCAAAGCTCTGAGTTTGTTAGTTGCTTAATTGAGGTTCTCCTGACTTTTCAGCGAACTCGTACCGTCGATTTTTCTAAAACGTTTTACCGCAAGCTGATGCGAATGGATGAATAACTTTCACCGCAACCGCATTCCTGAAAGCCTGCAATTGACAATCAAGCAATTTAATCCGGGGCCCCCGGATTGATTCGTGGATCGAGAAAAAAGCTCCGAATCCCGATCGCCAGCCCCCGGATTTATCAGTGGGGTCGCTTTCTTCAATCTAAAATCTAAATCTAAAATCTAAAATCGATTGAGGGGCGCTATAACTGGCGCACCAATAGTGTAATACCATTTTTTTAAAGATGTGATAGAGATAAAGAATGTAAAATCCAAGACCATCCGGTGAGAAAACCAATGACACGATCGGTGAAAGATACCAAAATTTCCTGGACTCTTATGCGAAGTTCGTCCAGATTACTAAACACTGACTTTCGCTAAAAAATCTTTCAGATATTCCCACACTCTTTCTGTGGGATTTACTTCAGGACAAGCCGGAGGCTGAAATAGTAAAATGATATTGTCTGGTAATTCAGATGAGCTTAAATTATGAGCGGGTGCGTTATCTACTTGAATGATGTGTAATTCATGAGGATATTGTCTTGAAAAAAGTTGTAAATATGCTTCAAAACAAACTTTGTCTAAATGCGAAAACTCCCAAAAAAAACTTTTTCCACTAGGGATGGATACTGCCTCATAAGTAGTCAAACAAAATTAATTACACAAACAACTAATATGATATAATAAAAAACATCAAGTTGTGTTTAAAGAGGTTTTATATGTTTTTACTTCGAGATATTAACCCCCTTTCCTTAAAATTGCTAAACCGAATTTATCGCGAAAGCAGACATCATCAAGTGCGCCAAAGAGCACATTTTTTAACCCTCTTTTGTCACTCTCGTGGTAGTATAAGCAGTAACACACCCCAAAAGCATTGCCAGTCCTATGGTAGAGC
>NZ_JAUBPI010000156.1:0-7920 GCF_036700645.1 Microcoleus sp. S36b_A4
TAGATTTCGAGTCTGCCTATTCAAGAGCGCTACCCCTTGCACTATAAGATGTGTACGAATCTCGACTCAAATAAATTCTATTTGTATACCATTTTCGTATACCATTCCTGGGTAGAATTAATCTCAGCTTGGAGAGGGAAGTATGTACCCAGCGGCAAATTCTGACTTTCGGTGGCTCAATCTTCAGGTGCAGCGACACCGAGTCAGGCCCTACTACGCGGCACGCTTGCATCAGAGATTTGGGCGATCGACTATCGGACTCGGTTCTGATGAATTCACAGCCCTGGTGTTGGCGCGCAAGCTTGACGGCGAAATACAGCGACTGGTTGACGCCGCCGAAATAATTGATTTGGAGTATCTGCGAACTTTTGTTGAGGAATTAAAGCCGTTATTAGCAAGTAGCAACAAAGCTTCTCTGCGTATAGTTCGCAAAGACGAACTTTCACTGCTGTGGAAAAAGTATGTTGACTTTCACCAAGCGCTAGGTGCGTGGGAACAAACTTACATCAACAATGAAATTACCCATGTTTCTAGACTGCTAGAAAAATGTCCGTTTAAGCGACTGGAGGATAAGTCAGAGATTCTTCAGTGGATACTTAATGACACAAAGCGCTCGGCTGCTACCTCGAAAAAACGGTTCATGCACTTAACTGCGGCAGTTGATTGGAATAGCAAGCAGGGTAATATACCTCGCAAGTGGGGTATCGAATATCGTGATGTCTTGGGGTCTGTCAAGATTAGTGGCAAGAAAAAAGAGAAAAAAAAGATTGATGTGTATACGGTTGATGAGGTTTACCGCATCCTAAATGCTCTCAAAGATGATACCCATTCTCGGTTTAAGGGCAAGCACAGTCAATATTACAAGTACGTTTACTTTCTTTGGTTGACAGGTTGCCGTCCCAGTGAGGCAATCGCTCTCAAGTGGGATAACGTCAATATTGCAAGAAGGATCATAACTTTTTGCGAGGCTCAGGTGCTGACTTCTGGCGGCAAGATTGTTTCAAAAGAAGGTACTAAAACAGAGTTGGTGCGGACTTTTCCTGTTAATCAAGAATTGCAACTTTTGCTTGAGTCAATCCCACGGCAAGAAGGTTTTGTGTTTACCAATGAGATGGGAAAACCTATCAGTCAGGCTGCTTTAAATGTTGTTTGGAAGACGTTACTCAAGAGTCTTGAAATGCGATATCGTATTCCGTACAATCTGAGGCACACGATGATTTCGTACCACGCTAATAATGACTTTCCTATTCAAAAGCTAGCTAAGCTTGTGGGGAATTCGCCGGAAGTAATTATGCAGCATTATTTGCATTTTGATATTGAGCGCATTAATTTACCGGGCGTGGTGCAAGAGTCTGATATGGGTTGAATATTTCTGTTTTTTGGGACCCGCTACTTGGGTTGGGACGCGAAACAAAACTTTACACTTCCTGTGTTGACAAGGAAGTGTAAGTCTGCAATCGTGAGTAACTAAGGAAGATTGATGCGCGGTTGACGAGCACTGGAAATGCTAGCCAAACCGCGACTTCCCCAAACCGTTGTGTTGGAACGTTTGGAGCCTATAAATTATGCCACTTTCAGCCGATTGTCCAGACGGACGATCGCAACTCTTAATGTTTCCCCGTCGCGAGTTATTGCAGAAAATCGCATCGGCCGCTTTGCTGTTTTTTGTGCCGCGTTCTCAGTCAGTTGCTTTGCCTCTCAATGGGCGACCTTTGCCAGAGTTTAATATTGGTGACTCAATATCTGTTGATTGGACTGAAGAATTTGACGAGGGCTTTGTCGAATTTGGCGAGGTTATGGGTGCCTGTCATCGCCCGGAGGATGGCTGGGTTTACTACATCAACTGGACACATAGCACCAGTTCAGATGATTTTAACTACCCCTGCTTTGAGGGAGAACCGACTACAGCCGACAGATTGAGGCTTGTTAGTCATGGTTAAGCCCACTATCAGCTACCGTCGCATTGACCAACTAAAGGCGATCGCCTTTGACCGTGGCTTCACCAATGAAGACGCCAGACAGTTTGGGAAACTCAGCAAAACTGCTACATGGGAAGCGCTGCTAGAACTGTACCTGGTTGACGGTGAATCGCTTGACACAGTGCTAGACACTGTAGGTACCACGCCTGAACCGCTTGATACACAATCTGTAGACAGTGTAGACACCCTGGATTGGACTAACGACGGTTCGTTCCCTGTGTGCGGTTTCACCCGGCAGAATTCCACCAGCTTTTTAGACTGGGTTGACCTCTCTCAACTCATTGCACTCGTACTCGCATCGGCGGGGGTGTTTGTGTTGGCAATGTCTATGTGGCGACAAATCAACCCCTTGAATTTATTTCCCTCCCCAGTTCGCATCAACATTCAAATCGGGACAAAATTATGAGCTTACAACTACGCCTATTCGGCGGAAATTCTGATGCTGGAAAACTCACTACCAGCAATGACGGCGGACACGCTATTGACAAATCAAAAGTTCTGGCAAGCACCGACGCGAGTGTCATCACACCGCTAAATCCTGGTAATTTTTCCAGCATGCGTAGTGTTCCAGTTGTGCCAGCACCGCGCTACTTTACCCGCGAAGAAGCGGACGCTATGAAGGACTTGGCAAAGGAAAAAACAGACGGGGCCCGACAATCTAAGCGAGCCTACAAAGCCCTTGGAAAGATTGAGGAAGCCGATGCAACCGTGCATAAAGAGCATCGCAAATACGAGGGAGTAGTGGCTGAGAACGAACTTAAAAAAGTTCGTGGTAACGCTGGCTTAGCTAAGAAATTACACGCACTCCGGCCGGGATATGCCCGATTAGGCATGGGAATCGACAAAGCTGAGAATGATGCCCGAACCCGAATCGATGCGATTAAAGCCAAACTGACGGCGGGGGCAAACTAATGAGAGCGATGTACTTGGCAAATTATTTTATCGCCGGGTGCATAGCTTCCTCCCTCCTGGGATGGATAGCGAGTTTGCATTCGATGTCACAAAGGGCGATCGCATTTTTGGCAGCCGGCTCTTTCATTTTGTGGGGCTTGTGCTGGCTCTTAGATTTCTCAATTTCAGGCTGGCTCAAAATATCTGTGCAGAATTTACAAGCTTTGCTTCTGGCTGGCATGGCTTCGATCGCGATCGGTGCGGGGGTGTTTTTATGCAGCTAAAAATGTTTGTGCTGTCTGGCGCTGCGGTTGCCCTCTGGTTGGCTCCCTTGGTTGCCCTCGATAAAAAAGTTAGCTGGCACAAGGCGATTCAGGGATTGAGTCTTTGCGGGGCTGTTGCCTGTGCGGTTGGCGCGGGGAATATCGCCCGCAGATTAGCCGAGGAAAATGAGATTGAGGAATGGAAAACCAGGGCGATTAAAGCTGATGTGGCCGATGAAATTGCAGTCAGCACCTATGTAAGTCAGCAGTCCCGACAACAGGAAGCTGAGGCGATTCTGAACCCTAGGGAAGCGCTAGAACGCGCACTGGCACTCACTTACGACGATGATGAACGTTCGGAACCGTCACCCAAAAAACAACTAGCTAAACCTGACGAGGAACGTTCCCAGAACGCTGAATCAGAACGCGCTGAACGAGCGCTGCAACTGAAGGCAAAGGGATGGGGTAAAGCAAAAATCATTCTTGAAATCTGGGGAGTGTCCAAAGGAGGCAGCCAAAAATACAAGGATGCTGAGGCTGAGTACAAGCGCTTAGTTGATGAGTAGTTGCAGCACATATGTAGATTTTGGAAGGCTATAGGCCTTCCAAGCAAATAGCACATATTTAGATGGATGCAGCACGTATGTAGATTCTGCAAACCCGTAGGGTTTGTAGGGGATGCAGCACATATGTAGATACTAGAACCCTATAGGGTTCTATCAGTTACAACACATATCATGACTTGCTTCTGCTGCTAAAATAAATCCAAGCGATTTTCTCAAGTGATGCCAGGCCTGTGGCAGGTGGGGGAGTAAAGGGAATCGTAGGTAAGGGATTGAGAGCGATGCCACTGATAGTCCGGGGCTCCCTGCCTGAATACTTCTGTCTATCCTCTAACGACAATCAAGGATAGGCGACTCAAGCCAGTCGCCTATATTCTCTAATGCCTTAAAACTATACACACAGCAAAAAACCGCTCTCTTTGAAGTTTGGCGACTGCAAGAACGGCTTTATTGCTGACTTACCCAAAGGTAAAACAATCATGTCTCATAATAATAACCCGACTAACGGGCAAGTTTCAAGTACCGCAAAATATCTTTCTACCAAGCACCTCGCCGAATGGTGCGAGGGTTCAGTCGTACTGGAAGCGATCGCCCGTCTCAATATCGAATCGCTGACTGCTAAAGAACTCAACGAACGCATCCTTCCAAAGGAACCCATCAAAACAGGGGGCTGGTGGTGTCGTGGCGTTAACTGGCGGACAGGCGTATTCATGGGTACGCGGTACGGACAAGGCAAGCCAGACAAGCCACATCAACCAGAAGGTTCTAAACCGCGCAAATACCTCACAGGTAGCGGCATGGAACCCGACGCAATCTTCCTAGCAATGCCTGACAAAGACTATTGGGCAAAAGTTCACGCTGATAAATCCATCCCCCGCCATTGGACAGAAGGAGCCAAAAAAGCCGGCGCGGGTTTAAGTCTTGACCTAGCTGTCATCGCTCTAACGGGTGTTTGGAATTGGGGGAAAGATGGGGAATTGGCGCGCATTGTGAATGAGTGGGCACAGCCCGACACCATCCACTACATAGACTTTGACTCCGACTATGCGGCCAACCCGTCTTGTCGTGCAGCCATTTTGAAGTTTGGCCGCTTACTGGAACAGGAGGGTTGCGAGGTACACGTCACGGTTTGGGATACCAAGTTTAAAGGGATGGATGATTTTATCAAAGCTAACAGTGGTGAGGCTTTTAAAGAGGCTGTAGCGAGCGCGCCAACTCTGACCAAGTGGGAGAAACAACTTAAGAAAGGTGATCGCAAAAATGACGCTTCAAACCCTAATATCTCTTTAATTCCTCACCCGCGCACACATGAGAATGTAGTATCTTTGTCATCTTCTAGTAGTGGAAACGACTACATTCCAGACACAGCGCCTGCCGGAGAGCAAAACTTTGTACTGAAAGCTGAGGAATACCTCTATTCCGAGGGGCATTGGGTGTCTATCGCGGGGCAACTTTATCGGTTTACTGGCACTCATTACGAGTTGCGCCTAGAGGTGGTAGAGAAGCGACGTATTCGAGACTATCTGAGTAATTACGTTGAGATGGTTCGCTCAGTCCCTCGCAAGAAATACGCCAATTCTGCAAGCATTAATCAGGTTTATGACTGGGTAATTGCAGGGTTTGCGGTAGATCCAAACATTATTAACCCTGACGGACTGAACACCCTTAATGGGGTAATTAAAGTCAATCCTGACGGCACTTACAATGTAGAGCCACATGATCCAAAAAACATCTATACCTATGTCGGGTGTAAGTATGACCCCACGATTGACCCGGCAGATTGCGATCGCCTTTTAGAATGTTTGGAGCCATCCCAGCGAGAAATTTTCCTGCGGACGGCTGCTGCTGCACTTAACCTAAAACTGGTGCGCTCAAAGTTGACGGGGCGAGGTGTAAAAGGGTTGCTCTGCCACGGGGAAGGCTCCAATGGTAAAGACACTTTGCGCGCCGTGCTCGCTGCCGTTTATGGGAACGGAATGACTGGGAAGTCTTTGTCTGACTTCAGAGCCTATGATACTGGCCGCAAGTTTAATCTGTCAGGTCTGCTAGGGGGTGTCTGTAACTGGGCTTCAGAGAACACTGCAAAAGTAGACCTAGATAATATTCAGAGTCTTAAGCAATTCATTACTGGCGACCCGATCGACATTGAACCCAAAGGTAAGGACAGTCACGAATACAAACCGGTTGCTACTTTCTTTGCTAATTGCAATAAGTTGCCATCCATCACCGGAGGAACCGAGGCGATCGAAGGTCGCTATGGAATCCTGAATTTTGAGAAGACCTACGCCAAAAATGCGATCGCTGCCGAGGGGCAATTAGAAGCTGACCCGCGCTTCAAAGATGATGAAAAGTTCATCCTTGAACAGATTGCCCCGGCGATGCTTAACAAAATGCTGGAGCGTTGGCCGCTGCTACTTTCCGAGGGTATCGACTACAAGGCAACCAAGGAAGCGATGCAAAAAGCTCAGGAGGAAAGCCGCCACCTCTGGCAGTTTGTCCGCGACGCTGGCATTGAGGTACAAGCTGGTGGCCGCATCTACATCAAAGATTTGTGGGAGCGACTGCAAGAGTGGTATGTAGAAACGGGGACACTAGAGATTGAACCAGGCAATGGCGATCGTAAAGACAAGCTAATTTGGCATGATCTACCCAACAAATACGACACGCCTGTAAAGGCTATAAATCAAGTGTTTGCAAGGTTCTCGGAGATATTTCCCAAACTCAAAAGGTTGCAATATAACGGGCGAGACGAGATGGAGCGTAGAGCGCAATGGTATCTCTCTGGAATTGGCTTTGTGCAAAATTCTGAATTACCCGCGAATATTGCTCTGCCAGCTCTGCCAGTAGAGACAGAGGGACTTGCAGCCCTGCCAACTGCTCTGCCACATAATGCTGGCAGAGCAAGTGACAGAGCTACAATCCTTTTAGAGAGCGCTGGCAGAGATGGCAGAGCAGTTTTCCCAACTTTGTTGGACTTTTGCAATTCTTTCTCCAAACTCTCCGACTCCGACAAGCAAAAACTGACAGAGTTACTCACAGGCATCCCCTGCTCTGATCCACTCAAAGCTTTCAGAGTCGGAGACAAAGTGGCTGGCAACAAACCAGAGGACTCTAGCTACAACTGGCACGGTCGCATCGTTGAGATTCATACAAGCATCAGTTGCAAGGTTGACTGGCAAGAGCGCGAAAAACACAAGGGCGGCCGGATAATCTCAATGCTCTTCTGTGACCTGCGGAAAATTTAGCCGCTGTCTGACAACTGACGACTGAATCCTATCCCCCTTAATTGGGGGATTTTCATGTCTACAGGTTTTGTCTACAAATTGTTGACAGTGTAGACAGCAATCAGTTACTGTAGACAAATACTGTATACAGGTGTCTACAATGAGTCAAAGTCAAGTCGTATCGTTCAGAGCTTCCGGTCACTTCCTGAACTGGATAGAAGCTCAGAAGCTAGACGGTGAGTCGGTCAGTCAAGCTGCACAACGCATCCTCAAGGAACTGTCAGGCACGTCTACAATGCTGTCTACAGTGTCTACAGCAAGCGACACTAACGTACTGTCTACACCGTCTACAGATTTGTCTACACGAAGCGATGATAGCGTCGTGTCTACAAATGTTGTAGACATTGTAGACAAGGCTGTAGTCGATCGCCTTGACCCCGTGATGGAGCGGATGGCCGCCATTGAGGAACGGCTGGGAAAATTGAGTGCCTGAGTGATGGCAACGATGAATCACTCAGGCAGGAATTGAAAGCAGCCAACAAGCAGCTTGCAGAATGGGATACAGAACTGAATCAGTTACACGAGCGCAACGGCGATTTGGGACTGAAGGTGCAGATGTTGGAGCAAGAACTCAAGGAAGTGCAGCGAGATCGGGAGGAAATTAAAAACTTGGCTCCGACCGTCGCAGATTTCCCAGATCCGGCCGACTTGCTCAATCAGTTAAGAGCGCAGCGCAAAAAGTCGAGGGCCGAACGGGAAGACGTGGAGGTAATTTTAAAAATACTTTCGTCCTGACCGATCGCCCTGATGCGGGGTGGAGTGAAAACAGAAAGTGGTATACGAGAATGGTTTGTGTACCACTTTTGTATACCACTGCCTGTAAAACTGCACAGATGGCTAAAGAAGGTGATAACCTCAAAGCCTTGTGTAGTAAAGGATGTACGGAGAGGGTGGGATTTGAACCCACGTTGAAGTTGCCTCCAAAATAGATTTCGAGTCT
>NZ_JAUBPI010000157.1:0-7918 GCF_036700645.1 Microcoleus sp. S36b_A4
ATTAATTATGAAATGGAACCGAAAGATCAAAAACAAAGGTAACGCGAGTTAATGCAGTTTAGATGTCGAACAGCTTACTCGATATCAATTTAGTTCAAAAGCCTCATATAGAATCAACCTCAGCTCTTGACGAAACATCTGCCTGCCCGGCCATACTTACCGCTTTGCTTCGCGCTTCGATAATTTGACCGATCTCGCGCCCCAAGCTTGGTTGACGTTCAATCATCGTATTTACAGCATCTGAGTAGACGACAAGAACCTGCAAATCGTCAACGGCGACAACCGATACCGGACTCGGTTCCCCACTAAACAGCGCCATCTCGCCAAAAAACTCACCACTCAAGATAGTCATTACCTCCAACTCCATGCCCAACTTGTTCGTGACTGTTACCTTAGCCTGACCCGCAATGATAATGTACAAAGCATTACCAGGCTCGCCCTGCCGGATGACTTTCTCTCCCGCACCAAACTTCTGTAAAATAGTTCCCTTAGTTAAGTCATCCAAATTTTTCGGCTCTCTAGCTAAAGGCATAAATCCGGGAATTGAGTGCAGGCTTTGGGCTAACTTACTTGAAGCGCTATCTGCCTTATCAGCAGCTTCCACAGCATAGGAGTATCGGTAGCGATATAGCGTCAGGTTGTTTCGCTGCGCTGCGTACCAGACTCGTGTCATAAATCGATCGAGTATCTGCTCCATATCCTCAAAGTTTTCGATAAAAAACTCCACCTCATAGATAATTGCAGTCTCATCATAGGATGTGGTTTTGCTCTCTGGTTCGGGTTCGGCTAATATCCCCTGTGTAGCCAAAGCTGTACTTAGCAGTACCTGCTTCACCAGGTTAGGGGGGCTATCGTAGGAAAAGCCAATATTGATACGTTGGTTGTAAATGCGTTCTGGTTGGCTGTAATTATGAATTATTTCTTTTCCAACAAATTGATGGGGAACGATAATCACCTGCCGCTGGAGAGTAAGCAGGCGAACAGAGCGCCAATTGATATCAATTACCTGCCCTTCGATATCTCCAATTCGCAACCAATCACCCACACTGAAGGGGCGTTCTAGAAGCAGCGCAATGCCCGACATGATGCTACCCAATGTGTCCTGAAGCGCCAAACCGATCACGATCGAACTCACGCCCAATCCCGTAGCAAGACCCGCCAAATCTGCACCCCACACTGCCGCCAGCACGATCGCGCTTCCCACAAGCACCAAAAACAACCTAGAAAGGTCGATCAGCAGTTTGGGCATCCGTGCGCGCCATGTATTGGCCTCAGCTTCTTCAAACAAAATCACATTAAACAGCGAGAGAGAAGCGTAGATAACAGATATCCAAAACAGCGTTGCGACGAGCTTGGCAAAATTCCCGTCAACGTCAAGCCTCACGACATTCCTGATTAAAACCATCAGCATTAAGACGGGCAGGACGAGGTTTTTTACAACCCGCAGCGTAGCCGCCAGCGGTCTACCGCGCCTTTGTAGATGATAAATAACCTCTCCTAGTAAAACGACCAGGAGTGGGAACCCTAATCCGACAATTACCGCCCAGGTTTGCCAGTCATTTGAAAAGCTTAAATTACTCATAAACTTCTTCCTCTCGAACACTTACGGTCAGCTTAGAAGTTTTGACTTGCCAAGCCACTAACTTTTCTTTTCCAGGTTCTTGAATTTCACCAAACAGCTCAAAATCGTAGAGATCGTGCAGGCGCGAGCAGAGGTTTTGAGAAACTAAGATTGCTCCCGGCGGACAAGCCGACTTTAATCTATTGGCAATATTTACACTATCGCCCCAAACGTCGTATTGCAATTTATTTTTACCAATCACCCCTGCAACCACATCTCCTGAATTGATGCCGATCCGCAGGTCTAGATGTAAGTCTTTTTCATAACTAAATCGGCGGACAAACGACAGCATTTCCAAAGCAAAATCTAGCGTGCGTTTGTCATGATCCAGACGTGGCATACCAATGCCGCATACAGCCATGTAACCGTCACCAATAGTTTTAATCTTCTCTAGACCGTATTTATCTGTCATTTCATCAAAACCTGTTACCAGTTCATTCAGCAAGCGAACAACCTCTTGAGGGGACATTGATTGAGTCATCTTGGTGAATTGGTGGAGGTCGGAAAACAAGATCGAGACATTAGAAATCTGCTCGGCAATTTCTCGTTCGCCCTGTTTGAGGCGTTTGGCGATTGCGGGACTAAATATACTTAAGACTAATGCTTCATTTTCGCGATTTTCGCGCTCGATTAGTTTAGTTTCGGTACGAAGGATGCCTATCGTTTGGTTAAATGACTTAGCTAAGTCTCCAAATTCATCTTGCGAACCCGATTTCACAACCGCGTCAAAATCCCCAGCTCCCACCTTACGAGCGCTTTTGATTAAAGTATTGATGGGTTTGACAAAAATTGAGGTCAGCCAGATCGCCACAAGCGTGATTAGCGCGATGATTATAGTAGCTCCAATCACAACTTTTTTTTCAAACGAGTGAATTGAGGCATAGGCTTCAGAAACATCAATCTCCGCCAACATCACCCACCTCAATCCATCAATATCTAGGGGAGCATAAGAACTCAAAACAGGAATATGACGATAATCGTCGATAACCTGCGTACCCTGTTTTCCAAACAACGCTTCCTTCACTGCTTTTGTTTGCACTTCCTGTAGTAGAATCGTAGTATTGAACTCTTTGATTTTGTTGACAGTCTTTTCATCAGTGCCGATCGAGCGTAGAGTTTTTGCATGACCTTCTGGGTCTTCAATCTGAAAACGAGACGCAGACCGCATTAAATAATCCGACCCAACCAGATAAGTTTCTCCTGAATCGCCCAGACCATTTTTTTTCCAATTTTTGTTGGCAGTCATCACATTGTTAATTTTGTCAACGGGAAGCTGGAACGCCAAAATACCAATGAATTGGGAGCCGTTAAAGATTGGGGCAGCGATAAAAGCCGCAGGCGCACCGTAGGAAGGGCTGTAGGGTTTGAAATCTACTATTTTCACATAGGCCTTTCCATTTGCTTGTCGTGCCGCGGCGATCGCGAATGCTAGGTTACTCTCGTTGTAGGGGCCGTTGGTGAAGTTTGTGGTAAAGTCAGCTTCTTTAAAAACCGTGTAGACAACAGTTCCTTCGGGATCGATCAAAAACATATCGTAGTAACCATATTTTTCAACTATATTGCGAAAAATAGGGTGGTAGCGGGCGTGAGCGCGGCTGTAAGCGCTGGCGTCGCCTGGATTGTCAAGGAGAAGTTTTTTGCCAACGGGGTTGGGGTTAGCAGCGATGTAGTGGTACTGCAAGTAACGGGCAGCAGTTGTTTTTGGCGTGTAGGATGCCAGAACTGGCGTGCCCTCGTTAGTTCGCGTTAGTTTGGTTAAAAATTCTGTCCGGTAGTAGGTATCAATTTTTGCGTCAAAATCCGCTGGTATTGTTGATTGTTCAAGTTGGCGGTAGGCTGTCTTGAACTCCTGCATGGCACCGACGACTGTCAGGTCTTCGCTTAAGGTTTGGCTATGGTGGTAAAGGCTTTGAAAATAATCTTGGATTTGATCAGTTTTTGCCGCCCGCAGGCTGGTTAATTGGTTGAAGACTTTTGCGGTCAGAGTAGCTTTCCCACTGCTAGAGCATATATAGGTGGTGGCGAACATAGCGCAAAGGCTGACTACCAGCAACATAACTATGAGTTTTGTCTTGATACTTAATTGATTCACGAATTGCATAGGATTTTTCCTGACATTATTTGCTTTATTTCTCTCATGAGACATCATTGAGGGAGGACTTTTTCTAAAGGGTTGGTGTCTCGCCATTCAACACTACTATCTGAGGCAAATAGGTCTTTTGATACCAGCGGATCTTCAGAAGTTCTATCGGCTAAGAAACGACCTAACAAAATATGTGTAGAGTCTGTGCATAACTCCTAAAAATTTATATTACCTCAAAATTCATTTTTTTCTTCTAGACCTCGAATTCTTACAGTTGTTTATCATACCAATCTTCTTGGTAAATTTTCTCTGACTTAGAGTTGAGGTGGGGATTACAAGTGAGAAACTCTTCAATGTCGTATTTGATTGTGTTACAAATAGCATCAAGAGGCAAGTCGTTGGTATAGTACCCAAACGGGTTTTCTATTTCCAGACCAATTTCTTCAATGCCAAGTAAAGTAAAACTAATCAAACTAACAAATAAGCCTGTCCCCCATCCCAAATCTTTAACTAGCTGAAAAGGTAATAACAGGCAGTAAATTAATAGCAGTTGCTTGAGATGAATGGAATAAGCTAGGGGGAGGGGCGTTCTTAAAATGCGTTCGCAGTGTCCTACAGACTCCATCATACTCTTCACAGTAGCTTGCAGAAAAACTACATGGCCGTAATGTAAGACAGCGTTACCACGTTGATACTGCTGTTGTAGATAATCTGCTATCCAAAAGACTATTTGTAGCGGTGGATTATTGATTGTCTTTAGCTGCAAATACTGAGATCTAGACATCAATTCTTCTAATTCGCTATTTACAGCTTCTGACCTAAGATACAATTTACACGCTAGGGGGAAAGCAGCTACGAGGCGCATGACTGCAATTCTTTTGGCTCGATCTTCTGGTTCAATGTCGTTCATCATTGCCCCAATTTGCCAAACCATGTTACGGGCGTCGTTGACTAAATTCCCCCATAATCTACGACCTTCCCAAAACCGTTCGTAAGCCGTATTAGTTCGGAATACCAGTAATAAGCCTAAGACGATGCTGGGAATAATACTTCCCAAAATAGGTTGGGATACAGGGAGGTTGAAATAGTAAAGTACAGAAACAATAAAACTAAACAGACCAAACCCAATAACTCGTTGATAAATGGCTAAAATAACTGAGCCTCTGAACTGGAAAGCAAGTTTAAACCAGTTTTTAGTTTTTGTTTTCATTCTTATTTGAATAATTGATATTTGGCATCTGGCATTTGGAGCGGCAATGATAGAGCGCTGCCAGCTATGATGTGCCGATACGGAACAATGGCGTCATGAATAGTGCGGTAAGCTTAATTTGCAAACAGGATTGCTTCTTTGTTGACTTCATGCGAGTGGAACCTTGAAATCGATACTTCAGTTGGCAAGGCAGGTAGCGATCGCGCTCCATTTTTCCGGGAAAAGTGCAAGGTCAATTTATCTTACTACTTCTTTCCCAAGTCTCCTTATAGCTTTCGAGGTATGTTCTAAATTCTACGTGTAGGGTATCTATACCCTCTTTTTCCAGTAGTGCCAATATTCCTAGGTTCAATTCTTGACAAGCGGCAAAGTATAAATCCATATTATTATTAAAGGCTCGAATATTTATGATGCGTGCATTCTCTTCAAGTCTGTCCAACCAAACATCAGATCGGTCGTGTAAAGAATCAATAGACTTAGGTATCTTCTCAAGAGCCTGACAAATTATCGCAGTTTTTTCCGCCGAAATACTGTCAATTTTGAGAGTTAAGTTAATGCCAAATGACTCCTCTTTACCAGGATTTTGCGACCAATTCTCGACAATCCCAGTAATCATTTTGGAATTGGGTATCTTTTTGATAGAATCCCATTTGGTGAGATGAAGCTTTGTAGTTCTGATGCCGACTTCTAGGACTTGAATACTACTATCTATTCCATCCACAATCACCCAGTCACCAGGTCGATATAGATTATCCGTGTAAATAATAATGGTACACAACCAGTCATAGATAATGTCCTTAAGCAATAAACCGAACGTGATTCCCGCTCCACCTAATAGACCAATGAGCGCATTTGCAGATGCTCCTAACAACACCTCACCCGCCTTTAACACTACAACAGCGAGTGCCGCCGTCTGAAACAGACGAGGCACGTAGGGTACAAGCAAGTCGTCTAGTTCGGTTTTGGTGTTCAGCGTCAGTTTTCTCAGTATCTCTCCCAACAGTGGAGAGGCGCGGTAAACAATATATGCAACCGTAACTATAGCACTCAGACTCAGAATCTTAGCTAGCATCTCGCTCACTTGAGGCTTTAGATTCTCTGCCAAAATCACCTGCACTATCCAAAGTCCAGCGATGAAAATCAGCCACCCTAATGGTTGCTCCATAATCTCGACTAACTCATCGTCCAGTGTAGTATCCGTTGCGCTAGTAAAATGCTTGATTCTGTTGATGACAATCGAAAAGAATAATCCTCTCAACAGTTGTATGAGCGGGATGATAGTGACGACGATCACTATTTTATTCAGCGGTATGTTTGCAATAGTTATGTGTGAATCAAGTAGCGTTTCCTTAATTTCTTTCCAAATGATTTCCCTATAACTAAAAACCTCGCTCGTAATTAAATTTGATTGCATCATCATTGTTAGTTTTTCTACTCTGCTATTTTAGTGGCTACCTTAATTAACTCTAATCGAACTGAAGGCTCTAACTTCAACATTTCAGAGGACTCACTATTAATTAAGTCTAATGACACTGAAGGCTCTAACCCCAACATTTCATAGGACTCACTCACCTCTTCTTGAGCCTTTGCTTGTTCTTGAGAAAGAGGTACGATTTTGATTGGGGAATTGCTCATGGGAATCTGGCTGAGAATCATGGCAGCTAGCACCATCCCAGCGCCAACCCAGCCACGTACTCCAAGCTTCTCGCCTAGCAGCCAAAACGAGAATACTGCTGCAAACGCAGGCTCGAAGGTGTAGATGATCGCCGTCTCCTGGGCAGAAACCGATTTCTGAGCGATCGCTGGTAGCCAAGTGGTGGCGGCGGTAACTAAAGCTAGGTAGACAATCGGAATCAAGTTCGTATAGTTCGTTGAGAGCGCCTTCAACTGTCCAATTAATTCGGGGGCTGACCAGACGGTTGCCAGCACTCCTACTATCAAGATTTGGACTGCGGTGAGTACCAAGGGTGGGTGGCGTGGGGTGACGACTTCAAGCCTCATTATGTAGGCCGTATAACAGAGAACGTCACCTGCCATCCAGAGATCGCCGACGCTTAAGACTCCATCCTCCCAGGACATTACGCCAACACCACCCACAGCAAGTCCGGCGGCGAGGAAAGTCGTAACGAGTACACGCTGACCCAGTAGCTGTCCCAAGAGGGGGACTAGGATTACGTTCAGGCTAGCTATGAATGCCGCTCGGTTGGCAGAGATAGTCTCAAGGGCGATCGCTTGGGTAGCTAAAGAGCCAAATAACAGCAGTCCCAAGATTGCCCCATCTCGGAGCGAATGCTTGTTCAAGTCACGCAAATGCACGGCAAAACCTAGTGCTGCCAAGGCGCAACGGATGGCAATCAGCGCTCCTGGGGAAAGGCTAACGATTGTTTCCTTAACCAGGGGGAAGGTTGTACCCCAGAAAATGGTTACCGCAACAAGCAGTAGGATGCCCTGGGTATGTTGGAATTTACTAATGCTTTTCATCAAGTTTCTATAATCTTAGGACTTACGCATTGACAAAAAACATCTTCTATGTATTCTAGATAATGCCATCACTGCCAAGGTTGGCAAAAATAAGCTCACGTACAACTAAAGTGAACAGATTCCTTTGGACTTCATACCAATTGCTAATTATCTTTTCAGAGCGCATAAACTCCAATCTGACAAAAGCTTGAAGTGAACAACATATATGAGTCTTGATTGCATAGGAATCTCTAACCATGAACCGACAAATTTCACATACTTGTTTTATCGCTCTGTGAAAGGTTTCAATTCCCCAATTGGTATCAAAGGTGTAGAGGTCTTTATTCCATTGTGCTGTGGATGGTTTAATAATTTCTCTGATTGTCCGATACCTAGAAAGTAGACGACCCATATTTATAAATGCACTATTTTGTTATTCTGTCAATGCGTAATTCCTAGTTTAATTAGACTGAAGTTCCCCCATTGACAAAAGGCGTCGGAGTATGTAGGGTAAACCTTTGGAGGATTTTGACTCCGGTTTTAC